>JBKQQE010000207.1:0-15528 GCA_052326245.1 Xanthobacteraceae bacterium
CTCGCGCCAGATAGTCTTCCGCCACCTCAAAGTTATGGATGCCGCCGGCGCACACGACCGGCACTTGGCTGCCGGCATCGCGCACCGCTTTGCGGACTGCCGCAGTCGGCGCGGCGTTGCGGCCAAACGGCCCGCGTTCGTCGGAAATGAATTGCGGCATGACTCGTAGCCGCTTGGGCCGGTGTAGGGATAAACCGCGCCGCCAATGCCTGGCTGTTTGGCGTCGTCGAACTTGCCGCCGCGCGACAGCGAGAGAAAATCCATGCCGGCGCGCGCGAAAGCGACGCCGAACTGCACCGCGTCATCCAGCGTGCTGCCGTCCTCGATGCATTCCTCCGAGAGATAGCGGCAGCCGACGACGAAGCCCGGCGCCACCGCCTCGCGCACGGCGCGGTAGACCTCGAGCGGCAGGCGCAACCGGCCTTGCAGCGTCGTCCCATAGCCGTCGTCGCGCCGGTTGGCCCGCGAGAGAAACGACGCCATCGTGTAGGCGTGCGCATAGTGCAGCTCGACGCCGGAAAATCCCGCCGCCTCGGCGCGCCGCGCCGCGGCGGCGAACAGATCCGGCAGCGCCGCCGGCAATGCGCGGATATGCGGTAAGTCCAGATCGTCGACCCGCTCGCGATAGCCGTAGCGCAAGGCTTCGCGCTCGCGCGGCGCCAGCACGCGGTCGAGCTCGGCCTCGGGGAGCGCGGCAAGCCGCGCCCGCACCTCGGCCTCCGGCAGCGCTTCCGCCGCCAGCGCGCGCCGGTGCGCGTCGGTGATCGCGAGAAAGCGTTCGAAAAACTTCTCGGGCGCCGGACGACGCCGGATCGCGAGAAAGTCGATGATCTGGATGAACAGCCTGGTGCGGCCGCCACTCGCGCGCGCCACCGTCTCGGTCAGGCGCTTGAGCCCGGGGATGTAGCGGTCGTGACCGATCCGCAGCAGCGGCCCTCTGGGGACGTCGCGGATGCCCGTCGCCTCGACCACGATGGCGCCCGGCTGGCCCTGCGCCAGCCGTTCATACCAGCCGATCACCGCGTCAGAGACAAAGCCGTCGTCGGTCGCCCGCCACGGCACCATGGCCGGCACCCAGGTGCGCTGCGCCAGTTCGAGCGCCCCGACGCGCACCGGCGAGAACAGCCGCGAGGCCAGCGCTTGTTCGCGGGTCGGCACGCGACCTTGATCGCTTTCAAACCGGATCCGTTCGGGGGGGCGCCACATGGTTCGGCCTCACAGGGTACTAATCGGGAACCACCGCGACCGCCTGGATCTCGACCTTGGCGCGGTCTTCCATCAGCGCGCCCACCTGCACGGCGGCCATGGCGGGAAAGTGCCGACCCATCACGTCGCGATAGGCCTGGCCGATGCCGGCGAGGTTGGCAAGATAGTCGCGCTTGTCGGTGAAATACCAGGTCATCGAGGTGACGTGTTCGGGACGCGCGCCGTCGCAGCCGAGCACCGCGACGATATTGGCCAGCGTCTGGCGCACCTGCGCGACGAGGTCATCGGTCTCGAACACGCAGTCCTTGTTCCAGCCGATCTGTCCGCCGACGAAGATTGTCCGTCCGCGCGCGGCGATTCCGTTGGCGTAGCCGACCGGCTTCGACCATTCGTCCGGTTGCAGCACCTTATGCATACGACACGCCATCAAACATCTGCAGTCCCCATCCCGCTCTCACGTCGCGCCGGCGGCCGCGGCCGCGGCGCGCGCCAGGTTGGCCTCGTACTGCGCCTTGGCCGAGGCATATTGCTTCGGCCAGGCGATCGCGGTCACGCCGATGCGCGCGGCTTCGTGCAGCGTCCAGGACGGATCGGCCAGATGCGGCCGGGCGATGGCGCAGAGGTCGGCACGGCCGGCGGCGGCGATCGAGTTGGCGTGATCGGCCTCGGAAATCGCCCCCACCGCAATGGTGTCGATATGCACCTCGTTGCGGATCTGGTCGGCGAAGGGGGTCTGGAACAGGCGTCCGTAAACAGGCTGCTCGGCCTTCGACACCTGGCCCGACGAACAATCGATGGAATCGGCGCCGGCCGCCTTGAACATCGCGGCGAAGATCGCGGCATCGTCCGGCGTGTTGCCGTGCGCCGTCCAGTCGTGACAGGACAACCGCACCGACATCGGCCGCTCGGCCGGCCAGGCGGCGCGAACGGCGCGGAACACTTCGAGCGGATAGCGCGCGCGGTTTTCGTGGGTGCCGCCATATTCATCCTCGCGGGTGTTGGTCAGCGGCGACAGGAAGCTCGACAGCAGATAGCCGTGCGCGCAGTGCAGTTCGAGCCAGTCGATGCCGGCGGCCGCGGCGCGGCGGGTGGCGGCGACGAAATCGTCGCGCACCCGGTCCATGTCGGCCCGGGTCATCGCGCGCGGCACCTCGCTGTGCGGCAGATAGGGGATCGCGGATGCGGAGATCAGCGGCCACCCGCCGCTCGGAAGCGGCTGGTCGATTCCCTCCCAGGCGAGCTTGGTCGCGCCCTTGCGTCCGGCATGACCGATCTGGATGCCGGCCTTGGCGTGGCCGACGCCGTGGATGAGATCGACCAGGCGACGCCACTGCGCCTCCTGCGCGTCGTTCCACAACCCGAGGCAGCCGGGCGTGATGCGCGCGTCGGGCGAGACGCAGGTCAATTCGGCGAACACCAGCGCCGCGCCGCCCATCGCCCGCGCGCCGAGATGCGCGAGGTGGAAATCATTGATCAGGCCGTCGTCGTGCGCGGAATACATCGCCATCGGCGACACCACGATGCGGTTGGCGAGCGTCAGCCCGCGCGCGCGATAGGGCGTCAGCATCGGCGGCGGCGCCCGCTCGTTGTCCTTGACCGTGACGCCGGCGCGGCGGGCGAACCAGCGCTCGTAGCCCTCGAGCCAGACCGGATCGCGCAGCCGCAGATTTTCGTGGCTGATGCGCTGCGACCGCGTCAGCATGGAATAGAAGAACTGCGGCGGTTCCAGCGTATCGGCATAGCGGCGACCGACCACCTCGAACCATTCCATGGCGTTGCGCGCCGCATTCTGGATGCGCGCGACATCGACCCGGCGGACCTCCTCGTAGGCCTCCAGCACCGTGCCGATCTGCTCGCGGCCATGGCCAAGCCGGTCGAACTGGTTGGCGAGCTCGATGGCGTCATCGAGCGCAAGCTTGGTGCCCGAGCCGATGGCGAAATGCGCGGTGTGGGCCGCGTCGCCCATCAGCACCACGTGCGACTTGCCGTTGAAATGGCTCCATTTGCCGCAGATCAGGCGGTTGAAATTGAGCCAGGCCGACCCGCGCAGATGGCGCGCGTTGGTCATCAGGCTGGCGCCGTCCAGCGTCTCCGCGAACAGCTTCTCGCAGAAATCGATCGAGCCCTGCTGGTCGAGGTCGCCAAGCCCGTGCGCGGCGTAGGCCTCCTCGGTGGTTTCGACGATGAAGGTCGAGGTGTCACGATCGAACTTGTAGATGTGTGCCTGGAACCAGCCGTGCTCGGTCTTGCGGAAATCGAAGGTGAAGGCGTCGAACAGCTTCTTGGTGCCGAGCCAGATATAGCGGTTGGGCCGCACCACCAGATCGGGCTTGAAACTGGCGGCGTACCGTTCCCTGATCCTGGAATTGAAGCCGTCGGAGGCGACGATCAGGTCGGCGTCAGGGAATTCCAGGTCGGATTCGGTCTCGCGCTCGAACACCAGTTCGACCCCGAGCGCCTCGCAGCGGCGTTGCAGGATGTTGAGCAGCTGCTTGCGCCCGATGCCGATAAAACCGTGGCCGGTGGTGCGCTGGCGCGTACCTTTGAAGATGAGTTCGATGTCGTCCCAATGGTTGAAGGCGTCGGCGATTTCGGCGGCGCTCTCGGGATCGGCCAGCCGCATCGCCTGCATCATGGCGTCGGAAAACACCACGCCCCAGCCGAAGGTATCATAGGGCTTGTTGCGCTCGACCACCGTGATCGAATGCTCGGGATGGCGCTGCTTCATCAGGAGGCCGAGATAGAGTCCCGCCGGCCCGCCGCCAATACACACGATCCGCATGGTTGCCTTCCTTTCGCGCGCACGACCGGCGCGGCCATATATTTTAACCTTAAAGTAATTTGATCCGGGCCCTCTCGTCAAGTCAGAAAACGACCCAAGGGGGCGGACGCGACCACGTCCGCCCCCTCGGGTGCATTCCGAACCGGCGACGATCGCGCGAGAAGAAGCCTCGCGCGGCGCCTGCGACTCAATCTCAGGCGGCGAGCTGCTTCAGGTACTTATCCGCCTCTTCCGGCACCGCGAACCACGGGAACAGGTCGAGCGGATTGTTGAAGCCGTTGGCGATGCGCCGGGCGAGGGCCGGATAGGCCTGCGCCGAGCCCATGATGTTCAGAACGTGAGGCGGCGGCGGCTGCAGCAGTGCGTTGGTCCAGCCCACGACATACTGGGCATAGTCCCAATAGCGCTCGAAGGTCGCCTGCATGAAGGCGGCATCGAATGGCTTGTCGCCGTGGGCGAGAATGGCGTCCATGTAGATCTTCGCCGCCTTCGAGGCGTTGTTGGATCCCTGCCCCGTGATCGGGTCGTTGAGGCAGACCGCATCGGCGAGGCCGAATACCAGCGCGCCCGACGGCAACCGTCCGACCGGTTTGCGCACCGTCGGCGGGAAGGCGCCCGAGAGGATGCCGTTGTCGTCGGTCAAGGCGATGTTGCGGCAGCGCTCCGCTTCCCAGGGCAGGAAGGTGTCGAGGATCCACTTGGACTTCGCCAGGTGCTCCGCCGGCGTCTTGACATCGGCCCAGCAATCCATCGGACCGCCGGGGATGCCCTCGAGCACCATGATCTCGCAGGGGCCGGTGACCGTGAGCGCGGGAAACACGAAGTATTCGCCGACCGTCGGGATCAGGTTGAAACAGACCGCGGAATGGCCCGGGCGCGGCGTCATCCCGGTGACGTAGGTCAGCGCCAGCGCGCGCTGGGGCTTGTCGAAGGGCGAGCGCTGCGGGTCGCGCTCGAACAGCTTGACGATATCGCCCTTGCCGGCGGCGACGACCACGAGATCGCTGGCGCGCGCGAAGGCTTCCAGATCCGGGATGCCGGCCTCGGCGATGGTAATGCGGCCGCCGCGCCGCTGGAACTCCGCCATCCAGGCCGGAATCTTGACGCGCTGGTCGACGCTCTGGGCGGGTTTGTCCAGCATGCCGTTCCAGTCGATCGCCTTGTTGCCCGAGCCGTCGGGGGCCGGCACCGTGAAGCTGATCGAGTCGACCGGCGGAAAGGTCTTGTCCCAGAACGCGAGACCGACGTCGCGCTCGTTCTGGATCGCCGCGTCGAACATGCATTGGCTGGAAAGAACCTTGCCGGTCCGGATCTGCTCCGCGGTGCGGTTCTGCACGATGTGGACGTCATAGCCGTGGGTCAGCAGGCCGCAGCCGAGCTGCAGGCCGGCCTGGCCGCCGCCGACAATGGTGATTTTTCGCTTGGTCATGGGTTTCCTCCGGATTGGGTGTGAAACGACAGTTTTTCTGACCTATTCCATCAGCAGGGGAATGGCGGGATCGGCGCGTTCGGGGCCCATTGCGGTGTAGCCGCCGTCGACGCGGATATCGGTGCCGGTGATGAAGCTGGCATTGTCGGACAACAGGAAGGCGACGGCTTCGGCCACCTCCGAGGGATCACCGGTCCGCCCGAGCAGATGGAACGGCTTGGCGACCTTGTCGGTCTTGGCGCGGTCGCCGTGGGTGAGCTGGTCCATGATGTTGCTCCAGGTCCAGCCCGGCGAAACGGCATTGACGCGAATGCCGTCGGGAGCGAGGTCCATCGCCTGGTTGCGCGTCAGCTGCAGCAGCGCCGCCTTTGATACCGGATAGACCCAGCGGCCGGTCTGCGCGACCCGCGCGGAAATCGAACCGAAATTGACGATCGCGCCCTTGTTCTTCGCGAGATGCCTGCGCGCCGCCTGCATCAGCACGACCGAGCCGACGATGTTGACGTCGAAGGCCTTCAGCCAGTCCTCGCGGGTGGTTTCCGCGGCGTTGTCGAGATAGGTGCAGGCGACGTTGACGAGAAAGTCGAGCCGGCCGGTAGCGGCGACCGTCTTCTCGACCAACGCGTGAATGTCGGCGTCGATGGTGATGTCGGTGCGGATGAACGAAACTCCCGCGCCGAGCCGTTTCGCCGCCGCCGCGCCGTCGGCCTCGTTGATGTCGGCGATGACGGCGTGCACGCCGTAGCCGGCCAGCGTTTCGGCGACCGACTGGCCGATTTTCGTCGCTCCGCCCGATACGATCGCGGTCTTCCCTTTAAGCCCTCGCATCGATTTCCTCCCTGGATGTTGACGCTCAGATGGGCGGCGCCGCCGTCGTGAAGGCGCCGTCGAAATAGAGCAGCGGCTCGGCGTCGGCGGGCCCGATGATGGTGCGCACGACCTCGCCGACAAGAACCACGTGGCTGGCGAACTCGACGCTTCGCTCCAGCCGGCAATCGAAACTGGCGATCGCGTCGCGCAGGGCCGGCGAACCCGACACCTGCTCCTCCCAGTCGCCGACCGCGAAGCGGTCCTCGGCGACTTGGCCCGTTCGTCCGGCAAAAGCTTCGGCGACGGCGCACTGCGCGCGCGCCAGCACGTTAACACAGAAAATGCGGCTGGTCGGCGCGAGTTGTCCGACCCAGGTCTCGCGGTTGATGCAGGCGATCAGCGCCGGCGGAGACACGGTGAGCGAACAGACCGCGGTCGCGGTGACGCCGCGGCGCTCACCCTGAATGCCGCGCGTGGTGACCACCGTCACCGCGCCGCCGACACGCCGCATCGCCTGCTTGAACGCCGCTGTTCCCATCCGCGCGCCGCCCCGCTCGCGCGAGGCGCTTCCATTTTGTTGAAATATAAACTAGTTTGATCCTGACCCAGGGGAGGTCGGCGCTCTATCCGGAGTGCGAAAGCGGCTATCCGGATTGCGCGACGCGCCAGCCGGACAGCGCCGCCAGGCAGCCAGTGCCAGAAAGGCAGCACGGTTGGCGCTCGACAGGAGATTGGCATGTTGATCGAGGACGCGCCGCTCGTGCGCCATCGCCTTGTCGACACACGCTCGCCCGACGAGGCGCGCGAGGCCATCGGCCGGATATTTTGTCCGCACTTTCTGATCCCGCGCGAGCGGCGGCCCGACGGGTTTCACGCCCGCCACCACTCGGCGCCGCAGGCCGGCTATTCGGTCAATTTCGTCGCCTACGGCGCCGAGGTCGAAATCGACCCGGGCGAGCTTTCGGGCTTCTTCCTGCTGCAATGGCCGCTGCGCGGTGCGGCGAGCGTGCGCTGCGGCGCCGTGACGGCCGAAGCCGCCGCCTCGTCCGCTGCCTCGCTGCTGTCCCCGACCCTGCCGACGCGCATGATCTGGCGCGAGGGCTGCGAAAAGCTGATCGTGCTGATCAAGCGCGAGGTGGTGCAGAAGCAATTCGAGGCCCTGATCGGCGAACGCGCACGACCGATCGAGTTCGATACCGGCGTGCCGATGACCTCGCCGATCGGCCGGCTGCTGGAACGCCACGTCGAGACCATGCGCGCCAGCGTCGACGGCGACGTCTGCGCGCCGCAATCCTATCAGGCGCTGTTGCGCGACGGGCTGATCACGCTGCTGCTCTGCGGCCTGAAGCACAATCAATCGGACCGGCTGACGCAACCCCTCGGCGCTCCCGCGCCGAACGCGCTGCGTCGCGCCGAGGACTATATCGTCGCGCACCTCGACAGCCCGCTGGCCGTGGCCGATGTCGCCGCGGCGGCCGGCGCCAACCTGCGGGCCCTGCAAACCGCCTTCCGGCGCGAGCGCGGCGAAACGCTGACCCAGTGCATTCAGTCGAAGCGGCTGGAACGGTTTCGCGTCGAGCTGAGCCGCGCCGGCGATGACCAGTCCGTCACCTCGATCGCCTATTCCGTCGGTCTCGGCCATCTTGGCCGCGCCGCGGCCGCCTATCGCGCCCGCTACGGCGAAACGCCGCACGAGACCTTGCGGCGGCGGCGCTAAATTGGCGCTGAGTGGCGTCCGCCGCTCAGGCCGCGCCGTCGTCGAGCCGGCTCGCGGCCGAACGTTTGACGTCGGCGAGTTCATCGAGCAGCAGCGCCATCGTCGCGTCGTCGACATCGCCCATCAGTTCGCGCAGCCAGCCCTCATGGGCCTTGGCCATGACGGCGAAGGTCTCCCGCCCCCGCCTGGTCAATTTGGCGACGGTCACCCGGCGATCGCCATCGAGATCCTCGCGCACGATCAGGCCGTCGGCCTCGAGCCGGTCGGCCAGGCCGGTGACGTTGCCGCTGGTCACCATCGTGCGGCGCGACAGTTCGCCGAGGCGCAATCCGTCATTCTCGCGATAGAGCTGGGCGAGCACGTCGAATTGCGGCAAGGTCGCCTGGAACTCGGTCCGCAGGCGACGGCGGATCTCCTGCGAGATCATTTTCGTGATCGACAGCATGCGCAACCACAACCGCAACTGCAGCTTCTGTCCGCCGCGCGCGCCATGAACGATGATCTCGAGATCATCCGGAAGCGCGGCCACATCGTCAGGATTGTCGTTCACGTCGTCGTTCCCTGCTGATCGCGTCGTCTCTGTCCATGTAGAATGCGATGGCGATTCGATCCAAGGGGCTATCACGCTCAGGCGCCTAGTGGTCCAGCCCGCGGCTGGGTGGGTAGCGAATGTCAAATCCACTCCACTAGCGCGCCAGCATTTTCGCCAGCATGAACCCCGAACCCGCGCCGGTCCCCGCGCCGGGCCAAGTCGCGGCGCCACAGAGATAGAGGCCCCCGACCGGCGTGCGGTAGCGCGAATAGCCGGCGACCGGACGGAACAGAAAATTCTGGTCGAGGTGATGGCTGCCGGACAGGTTGTCGCCGCCGATCAGGCTGGGATTCTCGCGTTCGAGATCGAGCGGCGAGGCGACGGCACAGCCGAGAATTTTCCCGCGCATCCCCGGCGCGTAGGATTCGAGTAGGTTGAGCACGCGCTCGGCATAGGCGCCTTTCGCGTCATCCCATGTGGTCGCGCTGATGGTTCCGCCGGCATCGCCCACGATGGTGGCGGGAAGCGCGCGCACCTGGATCCACGCCACGTGTTTTCCGGCCGGTGCCCGGCTGGCGTCGATCGCGGTCGGCTGGCCGACCACGAGGACGGGTTCGGCCGGCAGCAGGCCGGCCGCGGCTTCGGCATAGACCCGGCTCATCATCGCGAGGTCCGGCGCCACATGGACATAGGCGAAACGCTGCAAGTCCTCGCCGGCACGCCAGTCCAGCGGACCGTCGAGCGCGAGGTGAATCATCATCGTGCCGGGTCCGGCGCGGAAGCGCGCGACGCGGCCGTCGAAGGCGGCGCGGGCGGCATCGGGCGCCACCAGTTTGCCGAACACGAGTTGCGGGTGAAGGTTGGCGATCACGGCGCGCTTCGCGGTGAGACGCGTGCCGTCGGCCAGCCGCACGCCCGTGGTAGCGCCGCCCGAGGTCTCGATCGCCACCGCCGGCGCATTCAGCCTGATTTCGCCGCCCCTGGCCTTGATGACGCCCGCCATCGCCTTGATGATGGTATCCGCGCCGCCGGCGCCGATCACCATGCCGAACGCCTGGTTGGCCATGGATTCGAGATAGGGAAACAGTGCCCCGCCGGCGATGTCGGGCGCGAAATCCAGGTGCATGCCCCAGGCCGCCATCATCGCCTTCAGCTTCGGCGACTCGAAATGAGCGTCGAGAAAGTCGCGGGGCGTCGCCAGCAGCAGCCGCGCTGTGTCGTACAGCCAGCCCGTGCCCTTGGCGCGCCAGGCCGACCAGACCGTCCTCGCCGCGGCGAGCGACGGCATCGGCGACCCGAGCAGGCCGAATATGTGCGGCGCATCGCCGCCGAAGCGCGCAACCATCGCCCGCCAGGCGTCGGCGTCCTTCGCCGACAGCGCCGCGATCCCACCGGCGGTCTTGTCCAGGTCGGTGTGGACACCGAGAAAGGAGTGATCGCGGAAGACGCTGGCAAAACAGTCCGCCGCCGGCGCAAACGCTAGTCCTTGCGCCAGCAGTTCGTCCTTGTAGGCGGCGAAGAATGGCGAGCCGGCGAACATCGACAGGTTCATCGCGCAGAGGTCGTGCCGGAACCCCGGCAGCGTCACCTCGGCCGTCTTCACCGCGCCGCCGGCTTCGCCCCGCGCCTCGACGACGGCGACCGACCAGCCGCGCGCCAGCAGATGGATCGCGGCGGCGAGCCCGTTGTGTCCCGCTCCGACCACCACGGCGTCTACAGCATTCATCCCCGGACCTCGGCTGTTGCACTGCTTTATCGGCATATGCATACATTTTTTGGCCCCCATCGCAAGCGCGCCGGCTCTCGCAGGAACGACGGCATGCCGCATGCCAACGGCCGCGACGTCACTATTAGTGGAGAAAGCAGCCGGCTGCCGGTTCGCGCGCGACGTTCAGCCACGTCGCGGTCGCGACAGGCGCTCGTCCGATTACTTGCAATTTCATATTTTCGGGCCTAGCCTCACCGGGCCAATTTGCGCGGGGCCCGGCGGACCGGAACCGGACGGGCGCGACCGCGGGATACGTTCAAGACTTGATCCAGGGAGCAATGCCAATGAGCACCAACAAGGCCCTCGCAGATTTCGCCTCCGCCCTCCTGTCCGGCTCGATCAAGGTGGTCGACCTCTCCGCGCCGCTCGGGCCCGATACCCCGATCCTGTTTCTGCCGCCGGAGATCGGCAAGAACACGCCGGCGGTGAAGGTGCACGAGATCTCGCATTACGACAACAACGGCCCGTTCTGGGCCTGGAACTGGCTGGAGCTCGGCGAGCACACCGGCACGCATTTCGATGCGCCGGTGCACTGGATCACCGGCAAGGACTATCCTGACGCGACCACCGACCGCATCCCGGTGAAGAATTTCGTGGCGCCGGTCTGCGTCATCGACCGCTCGAAGGAAACCGCCAAGGATCCGGACTATCTCCTGACCGTCGACAGCATCAAGCAGTGGGAGAGCGAGCACGGCGCCATCGAGGCGGGCAGCTGGGTGCTGCTGCGCACCGACTGGTACAAGCGCAACGGTTCGCAGCAGACCTTCCTCAACGCCGACGAGAAGGGCCCGCACTCGCCGGGGCCGACCGCGGAAGCGATCGAATATCTCCTGACCAAGAACATCGTCGGCTGGGGCTCGGAGACGGTCGGCACCGACGCCGGTTCGGCGGGCGGCATGAACCCGCCGTTCCCCGCCCACAACCTCATGCACAAGGCCAACCGCTACGGGCTTGCCAGCCTCTGTCAGCTCGACAAGCTGCCGCCCAAGGGCGCGGTGCTGATCGCCGCGCCGCTGAAGTTCGTCAACGGCACCGGATCGCCGGTGCGCGCGCTGGCGCTCGTGCCCTGATCGCAAAGCCGGCGGCGGACCTGGCAACGACCCGGTCCGCGCCGTGCGGCATCAAGTGCAAGGGGGAGCGCTCGTGAGCGACTGCGACTACGTCATCGTCGGCAGCGGCATCAACGCGTTGATCGCCGCGGCGGTGCTTGGCAAGAAGGGCGTCAAGACACTCGTGCTCGAGCGCAACGCCGTGATCGGCGGCTGCCTGCGCACCGAGGAGATCACGGCGCCGGGCTTCGTTCACGACGTCATGGCGACGACGCTGGTGCTGTTCCGCACCTCGCCGGCCTATGGCGCGATCGGCAAGGATCTCGAGGCGCGCGGATTTGCCTTCGCCGACACCCATCTGCCGACCGGGGTGCTGCGGCCCGACGGCTCCAGCGTCATCTACGCGATGGACCGCGCGCGCAACCTCGCCACCTTCGAGGCGCTTGCCGCCGGCGACGGCGCCGCCTTCGCGCGCGAGATGGATGCGCTCGACGCCGACGCGCCGTTCCTGTTCGCGCTGCTCGGCGGCTCGCTGTGGTCGTTCGCCACCGCCAGGACCGTCGCGCGCGAGGCCTGGCGGCGCGGCCTGCGCGGGCTTGCCGCCTGGTTCGGCGAAGCGCTGGCGCCGGCGCGCGGCTACCTCGAGACGACGTATCAATCCGACGCGATCCGCGCGCTGTGGGCGCCGTGGGTGCTCCACACCGGGCTCGGACCGGAAAGCGCCTATTCCGCCGAGATGGCCAAGGTCATCGCCTTCGCCATCGAACTCGCGGGGTGTCCGATCGCGGTCGGCGGCGCGCGCAATCTGCTTGCCGCCTTCGAGCGGCTGATCGCCGACCAGGGCGGCGTCATCCGCACCAATGCGGACGTCGTGCGCATCGTCCAGGGACCGGGCGGCCGCGCGGCCGGCGTGACGCTCGCCAGCGGCGAGCGCATCACCGCGACCAAGGGCGTGATCTGCTCGACCACGCCCGATCAGCTCTACCAGACCCTGCTGAAGGACTGGCCGACGCCCGCGCCCGCCGAGGTCACGGCGGGCTTGCGCCGCTACCGCTACGGCAAGGGCAACATGCAGATGCACTACGCGCTCTCCGCGCCGCCGCGCTGGAAGGGCGATCCGGAGCTCGGCAAGGTGGCGCTGCTGCATCTGTCGAGCGGCCTCGACGGCGTGTCGCGCGCGGCCAACGAGGCCGAGCGCGGGCTGTTGCCCGCCGAGCCGACGATCTGCGTCGGCCAGCCCACCGCGCTCGACCCGAGCCGCGCGCCGGCCGGCGCGGCGGTGCTCTGGCTGCAGATGCCCGAGACGCCGCGGATCGTGAAGGGCGACGCGGCCGGCGCGATCGAGGTTCCCGCCGACGGGCGCTGGACGCCGGCCCTGCGCGAGGCCTATGCCGACCGCATCGAAAGGCGGCTCGCCGCGCATATCGAGAATTTCGCCGACATCAAGCTGATGCGGCGCGCCTGTTCGCCCGCCGATCTCGAGACCCTGAACGTCAACCTGGTCGGCGGCGACCCCTATGGCGGGTTCTGCGGTCTCGACCAGTTCTTCATCTGGCGGCCGTTCAAATCCAGCGTCAACCACGCCACTCACATTTCCGGCCTCTATCACATCGGCGCCTCGACCCATCCCGGGCCGGGGCTCGGAGGCGGCTCCGGCTTCCTCCTGGCATCATCGCTTTCATAACCGCGGCACGAAAGGGCACTTATGGAGCAGCGGTTTTCCGGCAACATCATCCGCAAGGCCAAGCAGCAGACCTCGCCGCCCCCGACGCTGGGCGAAATCGGCATCAACCAGTTCGCGCCGTATCTGATGAACCGCATCGCGGCGCGCTGGAACGCCAACATGGCGGAGGCACTGAAGGCCCACGACATGACGACGACCAAGATGCGCGCGCTCGCGATCCTCAGTCTGTCGTCGTCGGTCACGATCAACGAGCTGTCGGTCTACACCGTGATCGAACAGTCGACCATGAGCCGCACGCTCGACGCGCTGGAGGAGCAAGGCCTGATCCGCCGCCAGCCGCGCCCCGAGGACATGCGCATCCGCGACGTCTCGATCACCGAAGAGGGCCGCATCGCCTTCGAGCGCGTCTGGCCGACGATGTACGAATTGTTCCAGCAGCTGTTCGACGGCGTCGAGGAAGAGGATTACCGCATCTTCATCCAGACGCTGCACCGCATCCTGCGCAACGTGCGCAAGCACGACATTTAGGCGAAGTGCCCATCTAGTGTCCCGGTTCTAACATTCGCATCACTTTGCGGCGGGGTTCTTTTCATTCGATTGAAGAGTTCGCGGCGATACTGAATCGAATGTCAAATCCGCCACACTCGGGCGCTTTACGTCCAAATGCTATAGGCTTAAAATTTCTAGACTTGAAAAGTTGAGGCATCAGAGTTCGAGCCATCAGAGGTCACGCCCCGGATCGCCTGACCGATATTTGCAGCAGCTTGGGAATGCGAAGGCCAGGAGCATTCCCTGAAGACCGAACGCCTGGCGTTAGGAGAAGCACCTCATGACGAATTCTCTGTTCGTATCGCCGGCGCGGGCGTTCTTCGGCGCCATCGCCGGCGCCCTTGTTCTCGGCGCATCGATCGCGGCCTGCCAGGCGGCCGGCATGCCCGGCATGCGCGGCCACGACCATACCGGCGTCACCGTGCCCGACATGAAGCAGGCGGAAGCCTTCTTCGTCGACGTGCTCGGCTGCCAGAAGGCGATGTCCTTCGGACCGTTCTCCGACGACAAGGGCACGTTCATGAAGGACGCCGTCGGCGTCGATCCGCGCGCAGTGATCAACCAGATCACCCAGATCCGCTGCGGCTCCGGCTCCAACATCGAGCTGTTCAGCTATTCCGCGCCCGACCAGAAGGTGGTGCAGCCGAAGAACAGCGACATCGGCGGCTATCACATCGCGTTCTACGTCGACGACATCCAGGCCGCCGCCGACTATCTCAAGTCCAAGAACGTCGAAACCTTCATGGGCCCGATTCCGATCAAGGAAGGTCCCGCCGCCGGCCAGTCGATCCTGTACTTCAAGGCGCCGTGGGGAACGCAGTTCGAGGCCATCACCTACCCCGAGGGCATGGCCTACGAGAAGACCTCCGAGGTCAAGCTGTGGTCGCCGAAGGATCCGGCGAAGTAGGCGGGACGGACTCGCAGCAACCCACACACGTCATTCCGGGGCGCGCGCACCGCGCGCGAACCCGGAATCTCTGCCATTCAATTAGCATCGAGATTCCGGATCGGCCCGCTCACGCGGGCCGTCCGGAATGACGGTGGGGAGAGGCAGTGCGTCGCCTACAGCGACTCCACCGTCTTGATGGCGCCGTCGAGCGCGGTGCCGGCCTCGTCGAGCAGCGCGGCGCGCTTCAGCCGCTCCAGCCACACCGCGCCGTCGTCGCGCCCGACCAGCTTCGGCACCATCGCCATCACGCGCTCGAACTTCGAAAGTCCGCGGCTGTGGGTGTCGGAATAGCCTTTCACCAGGCGCCGGCAGCGCAGGATCTCGACGGCGAGGTCGTAGTTGTTCGGCAGCACGTCGGTGGCGCGGGCGAGCCAGGCCTCGCGGTGGGCCGCCTCGCGGCCGTGGCGCAGGTTGCCGCGACGCCGCGGTCGCAGCGCCGAAACCAAATAGAGCTGGAGAAAGCCGCCGAGGCGCCGGACGTCGATGCGGCGGCCGCGGTTGACGAACCTGTCGAGCGCGCCATACAGCGCCGGCCGCGACTCGATGAAGCCGCCGAGGCGCGCCGGCAGCACACCGCACACCTCCTCCGCGCGCGGATGCAGATACTCGGTGGAATGCACGATCTGGTCCGGCTTGGCGCCGATCTCGTTGCGCAGGCGCGCAAAGCGGGTCGAGCGCACCTTGATGTCGGCGACCCGGATGACGTCGTCATAGGCCATCGCCACCGCGACATATTTCGCGGCCTCGCAGGTCAGCGCGAAATTCCGGTCCGCGCCGCCATGGGCGCGGTCGAGCGCGGCAAGCGCGCCGACCCGGTCGAGATATTCGTGGGCATAGGCGACGTCCTGGAAATCGACCGTCCGCTTGACGCCGGCGAACAGCATCGGCCACGCCGCCTCCGGAAACTCGGCGCGGATCCGGCCGACCAGCCGGTTGAGGTCGGGATGGCCGGCGCCCTGCGGCAGCGGGTCGAGACGCTTGACCGTGCCCTGGCGCGGCGCCTCGCGCGGCGCGGTTCGGGTGCGCTCGAAGGCGGCGGCGAAGGCCTTGAGG
>JBKQQE010000208.1:0-12233 GCA_052326245.1 Xanthobacteraceae bacterium
AGCCGCCGGATGGTGGCGGCGGGATCGGCGGTCTGCAGCAGCGGCCGGTCGGCCCGGCGTTTGACCCGCCGCAGGATCACGTCGGGCTCCGCCTTCAGCCAGATCGAGACCGCCTTGGCGCGGATGCGGTCGCGGGTGTCCTCGCGCATATAGGCACCGCCGCCGGTCGCCAGCACCCCCGGCGTGCCGTCGAGCAGCCGCGCGATGACGCGGGCCTCGCCCTCCCGGAAATAGGGTTCGCCATGTTCCGCGAAGATCTCCGGGATCGTCATGCCGGCATGCGCGGTTTCGATTTCATGGTCGGCGTCGACGAAGGGCAGCTGCAGCCGGGCCGCCAGCCGCCGCCCGACGGTCGACTTGCCGACCCCCATCATGCCGATGAGCACGATCGAGCGGCCGCCCAGCGCCGCCACGATGGCGGCTTCCGGGCAGGCGGACGAAGTGTGCTGGGTCGCCGCGTCGGACATTGATCAAGCCTTGGATCAAACCTTGCCGGGCAGGCCACGCCTGCCGCTCTCCGGTTCCTATACTACCGCGCCGGCCCTGCGGGCCAGCGCCGCGACGATATCGCCGGCCAGGGCCGCGCCGCATCTTGCCATCCCGCGGCGAACATGTTGGTAGTACTGGGCAATTCTAGCAGATCGGCCGCCATTTCGGCGCCGATTGTCCCAGGACCCATCGATGCCGACCCTGTTTCGATTTCTGGCCGTCGTGGCGCTGATCGGCGGGCTGGTCTACGGCGGCATCTACGCGCTGGCGAATCTGGTAACCCCGAAACCGCGGGAAATGACGGTGTTCGTGCCGCCGGACAAGTTCCAGAGGCGCTAGTGCCCGCTTTCCGAAGTGGGTGCTCCGGAAGTTCGTGACAGAGGATGCCGCGATGGATCGCGAACCCCGGAAGCCGCGCGCCTCCGCCAGTTCGGATCAGAAGCTGACCGAGCTGTTTCTCGACATGCTCGCGGCCGAGCAGGGCGCCGGCGACAACACGCTGTCGGCCTACCGCAGCGATCTCGAGGACCTGTCGGCTTTTCTCGCCCGCGCCAGGTCCGGCTTCGCGGCCGCCGACACCGAGCGCCTGCGCGACTATCTCGCCGACCTGGACGCGCGCGGCTTCAAGTCGTCGAGCGTGGCGCGGCGGCTGTCGGCGATCCGGCATCTGTTCCGCTTTCTGCTGACCGAGCGCATCCGCAGCGACGATCCCGCGGCGATCCTGTCCGGGCCGCGGCGCGGCCGGCCGCTGCCCAAGGTGCTCTCCATCGCCGACGTCGACCGCCTGCTCGGCCACGCCAAGTCGCAGGCCGACGCCGCGGGCGAGACTGCGGGGCAAAGGATGCGCGCTGCCCGGCTGTCGTGCCTGCTCGAGGTGCTGTACGCCACCGGCCTGCGCGTCTCCGAGCTGGTGGCGCTGCCGGCGTCGGCGGCGCGCCGCGACGCGCGCATGCTGGTGGTGCGCGGCAAGGGCAACAAGGAGCGGCTGGTGCCGCTGAACGACGCCGCGCGGGCGGCGATGGCGAGCTACCTCGCGGCGCAGTCCGACCGCGGCACCGGCACCGCTTCCGCCGCCGCATCCGCCGCAAAATCCGCGCGCGCGACAAAATGGCTGTTTTCGTCGTCCGGCGACAGCGGCCACCTGACCCGCCAGCATTTCGCCCGGGAGTTGAAGGAACTGGCGGCGGCGGCCGGATTGCCGGCGCGGCTGGTCAGCCCCCACGTGCTGCGCCACGCCTTCGCCAGCCATCTGCTGCATAACGGCGCCGACCTGCGGATCGTGCAGACCCTGCTCGGCCACAGCGACATCTCGACCACGCAGATCTACACGCATGTGGTCGAGGAACGTCTGAAGAGCCTGGTGCGCGATCTGCATCCGCTCGCCGACACCTGAGCGCCGTCACCGGCAGCCAGCACCGCTGTTCCTGCCCTCTCGCCGGCGAAACACCCCGCCGCTTCAAAAGGCCGCATTGCGAGGATGAGCATGAACGCGAGGGCATGGACCGTGGGACGAAGGCGCTTCCCCTTGGCGCCAAAATGCTCTAGTGCCCGTTTTCCGAAGTTCTGAAGCCCCGGGCGGATCGGCCGCCCTTTTTGCAGAACAGAGCCCGCGGACCTATTTTAATCTGATGCCGGATGTGATGCGCAGCTATCTTGATTTTGAAAAGCCTGTTGCCGAGCTCGATGCCAGGATCGACGAGCTGCGCGCGCTCGCCGCGACAGGCAGCGACATCGGCGACGAGATCTCGCGCGTGGAGGAGAAGTCGCGCCAGGCGCTCGACGAGCTCTACGCCAACCTGACGCCGTGGCAGAAGACCCAGGTCGCGCGCCATCCGCAGCGGCCGCATTGCATGGACTATGTCAACGCGCTGATCACCGAATTCACGCCGCTGGCCGGCGACCGCAAGTTCGGCGAGGACGAAGCCCTGATCGGCGGCTTCGGCCGCTTCCGCGGTGACAGCGTCTGCGTGATCGGGCAGGAAAAGGGCGCCACCACCGAGAGCCGGCTGCGGCACAATTTCGGCATGGCGCGGCCCGAGGGCTACCGCAAGGCGGTGCGGCTGATGGAGATGGCGGAACGCTTCGACATCCCGGTGCTGTCGCTGGTCGATACCGCCGGCGCCTATCCCGGCATCGGCGCCGAGGAACGCGGCCAGGCGGAAGCGATCGCGCGCTCCACCGATGCCTGCCTGCAGCTCGCCGTCGCCAATGTCGCCGTCATCATCGGCGAGGGCGGCTCCGGCGGCGCCATCGCCATCGCCACCGCCAACCGAGTGCTGATGCTCGAACACGCGATCTACAGCGTGATTTCCCCAGAGGCCGCGTCCTCGATCCTGTGGCGCGATGCCGCCAAGGCGCAGGAAGCCGCCACCAACATGAAGATCACCGCCCAGGACCTGCTGCGCTTCGGCGTGATCGACAGCATCCTGAAGGAACCGGCGGGCGGCGCCCACCGCGATCCCGACGCCATGATCGCCACCACCGGCGAGGCCATCGCCAGGGCCCTCGACGAGCTGCGCCCGCTCGACGGCAAGACCCTGCGCGATCAGCGGCGGCAGAAATTCCTCAATATCGGCCGCAAGCTGGGATGAGCTTCGCCGGCCTGCGAACCGCCCGCATCGGCTTCCCGGCGGAGAGGCTGAGGGCGAAATCGCGGCGATATTGTGGCTTTTTCCCGACGGCGGACCACCCAAGCGGCAACTGTTTACGATTAATTCACCCCGACGGGCCAGCGTCTGGCAGCGCCCTGGGGAATCGGGTTGCGGCAAGAACCCCTTAAGGATAAAAATTTAACGACTGGCGTGGGGGCGCCCAGGCCGTGGCTTGCGATTTCGCCCGCACGGTGCGGAGTTCATCTGTGACATCACGCGCGCTCGTCAACGCGACCCTCCGATCGGCTGCCATCGCGGCATGTTTCGCGTTTGCGGGATGTGACAGCGAGATGCTGTCGAGCGTCGGCGGCGCCAAGGCGACCAAGCCGATCCCCGAAAAGCTGATCGCGGAGATGGACAAGAAGAACATCGACCCGCAGGCGCCGATGCTGGTGCGGCTGTTCAAGCAGGAAGCCGAGCTCGAGGTCTGGAAGCAGGATCGCGAAGGCCGGTTCGACCTGGTGAAGACCTATCCGATCTGCCGCTGGTCCGGCGATCTCGGCCCCAAGGCCAAGGAGGGCGACCGCCAGGCGCCGGAAGGCTTCTACACCATCACGCCCGGCCAGATGAATCCGCAATCGGCCTATTACCTGTCGTTCAACATCGGCTATCCCAACGCCTATGACCGCTCGCTCGGCCACACCGGCTCGCAGCTGATGGTGCACGGCGACTGCTCGTCGCGGGGCTGCTACGCCATGACCGACGAGCAGATCGGCGAAATCTACGCGCTCGGCCGCGAAGCCTTCTTCGGCGGACAGCGCGGGTTCCAGGTTCAGGCCTATCCGTTCCGGATGACGCCGGCGAACCTCGCCAGGCACCGCAACAATCCGAATATGCCGTTCTGGAAGATGATCAAGGAAGGCTACGACCATTTCGAGGTGACGCATCTCGAGCCGAAGGTCGACTTCTGCGAGCATCGCTACGTGTTCGACGCCCAGCCGCCGGCGGGATCGACCAAGCCGCTGGCGTTCAATGCCAGCGCGGCGTGCCCGGCCTACGAGGTTCAGCCGGATATCGCGGACGCCGTCCGCGAAAAGCAGCACGAGGACGAGATCAAGACCGCCGAACTGATCGCCCACGGCGCCCCTGTCGCGCGGCTCAACACCGGGATCGATGGCGGCATGAACGCGGTGTTTGCCTCCCGGGTCGCGAACGGCCAGACCGGCCTGTCGGAGCCGCCCGCCTTCTCGCTCGCCAACTACCTGCAGCTTCCGAGTTCGACCCCGGTGCCGGGAACCGTTCCGCTCGCGGTCAATCCCCCGCATCCGCCCGAGGCCCAGCCGGAAGCGCCGGCCGCGCCGGCCCCCAAGGTGGCCTCGGCCGACCGCGGCGCCATCTCCGGCGGCTTCTTCAGCAATCTCGGCAAGAAGGTCGGGCTGAATTCGGGTGACACCACCGCATCGGCCAACCCGGCCGCGGCGAAGCCCGCCGCCCCCACCACCGCGCAGGCGGCACTGCGGCCGCCCTCCGGCGTGCCCGCCGCCAAGCTCGTCGGCGTCAAGGATCTGCGTCTGGGCGACAAGCCGGCTCCTGCGCCTGCTCCCACGGCCCAGGCCGACGCCAAACCCGCGCCGCCGGCGACTCAGACCGGCGCGACGGGCGGCCAGACCATGGCCGGCGCGCAGCCGGTGGTGCCCACCAACTCGTTCGATAGCCGCTG
This sequence comes from Xanthobacteraceae bacterium, assembly GCA_052326245.1. Lineage (GTDB taxonomy): Bacteria > Pseudomonadota > Alphaproteobacteria > Rhizobiales > Xanthobacteraceae > Bradyrhizobium_A. Next base: position 4,801 of record JBKQQE010000208.1, read on the forward strand.
GTCGTCGTTCCGCTGAGGCGCCGAACCGGCGTGCGCCTGAGCACGCCGCGTTCGCATGATCCTCAGTCACCGCGCCACAGGCGCCGCACAAGCGCCTGAAGGCCAACGACGTCGCCGCGATCGAAGCCGCGGCCATAGGGGCGCCGGCACCGCGCGAACGGAATCCGGAGGTCGAAGCGAGGATCGTCGAACGGGGTCGCGAACGTCTCGCGCCCGACGACGTCGCCCCACTTGCGCACGTAATACGCCTTGTTGCGCCGCTCCTCCTCGGGGTGACGACGCCGCACGCGTTCGTCGGTCCGCAGCGTTGAAGAACGTGCGTGATGGACCAGCGGGCGCTTGTCGATCAGCCACGCGAAGCCAGCGCTACGCAGCCGGTAGCGGAAGTCGCAGTCCTCGTAGTAGGCCGGCCAGAAATTCTCGTCGAAGCCGCCGATCGCCTCGAACAGCATTGCGGCGATGATGCAACACGCGAAGCCCTGCGTCACGACGCGGTCGGAACCGTGCGGCCCGGGCTCATGCCCGCAGGTCGTGAAGAAGGCAGCGCCGTCCTGTTCGACGGCCGAGGTCGCCGCCGTCACGAACGCATCATAGCCGCCGGGATGGAAGTGCAGATCATCGTTGAGCATCATCACTGCATCGCACCCCTCCGCCAGCGCCAGCCGCACGCCCTCGTTCCAGCTTCGCGCTAGCCCGCGGTTGCGGCGATACGGAAAGAAATGGCGGCCGGGACCCTGAATGCGCTGCGCGAGCGACCGGCACAGCGCCTCGTCGCGGCCGTGAAAGAACACGATCCAGAGATCGCCGGGGGCGATGCTGAAGCTATCGAACAGCCGAGCGGGATCGACCGAGTGGCAGATGAGGATATGCGCGAGCTTCATGACCGGGAGGACCGCGGCAATGCCGCCGCGAAATCGGACTGGCGGCGCGGACTGGACGCTTCGCGCGTGTCGGTGCCAATTCTCGCCAGGCTGCGCGACAGCCGGCTCAACCCGCGGCGCCAGGCATGCGGTGCGGCCTGGCGGACGAGGCCGACGCCCGCGAGCCGCAGACGGCCAGAGCGATAGCCCGCGACGGAGACACGAAACTCCACCGCATCGCCGGCCTCCAGGCGAAAGGGAAGCGTAAGTGGCCGGCCCGCAAGCTGACGCATACCGTTTTTCCCCGGCTCCGCCATCGGCGGGGCCCGCTAGCAACGCGCCCGGCGCAAATCCACGGGAGAGCAGACGCAACAGCGCAACGTCGCCGCGGCGGAGGGTTCGCCGTCGCCGATGCTACGCGAACCTGCCGTGGCAGTGCTTGTACTTCTTGCCCGAGCCGCAGGGGCAGTCCTCGTTGCGCCCGACCTTGCCCCAGCTCGACGGATCTGTGGGGTTGCGCGCCGATGGCGCGACCGGCGCCAGCGTCGCGCTGGCGAAGGAATCCTCGCCGGTGAGCGGATCGACGTGGTGGGCCTGCATCTGCGGCAGTTGCGGCGCCGGTTCTTCCGGCGGCACGATTTCCACCCGCATCAGCTGCGCCGTCACCGCTTCGCGCAAGTGCGCGATCAGGGCCTCGAACAGGTTGAAGGCTTCGGACTTGTATTCCTGCAGCGGGTCGCGCTGGCCGTAGCCGCGCAGGCCGATCACCTGGCGCAGGTGGTCGAGCATGACCAGGTGCTCGCGCCACAGATGGTCGAGCGTCTGCAGCAGCAGCGACTTCTCGACGTAGCGGATCACCTCGGGACCCCACTGCGCGACCTTCGCCGCCATCAGTTCGTCGGCCCGCTGCTCGATGCGCGCCAGCATTTCCTCGCCGGCGATGCCCTCTTCCTTGGCCCACGCCTCGACCGGCAGGTCGAGATCGAGCACGCGCTTAAGCTCTTCCTTCAGTCCGGCGACGTCCCACTGCTCGGCATAGGCGTGTTCGGGGACGTGCTTGGACACCAGGTCCTCGATCAGCACGTGGCGCATGTCGGCGACGGTCTCGGCGACGTTCTGGTCCTTCATCAGGTCGATGCGCTGGTCGAAGATCGCCTTGCGCTGATCGTTCTGCACGTCGTCGAACTTGAGCAGGTTCTTGCGGATGTCGAAGTTGCGCGCCTCGACCTTCTGCTGGGCCTTTTCCAGCGCCTTGTTGATCCAGGGATGGATGATCGCCTCGCCTTCCTTCAGCCCCAGCCGCGTCAGCATGCTGTCGAGCCGGTCCGAGCCGAAGATCCGCATCAGGTCGTCTTCCAGCGACAGGAAGAATTTCGAGCGGCCCGGATCGCCCTGGCGGCCGGAGCGGCCGCGCAGCTGGTTGTCGATGCGGCGGGATTCGTGGCGTTCGGAGCCGATGATGTAGAGGCCGCCCGGCTTGGTCACGGTCTTGGCCGGCCGGCCGCCCTTGGCGGGCTCGATCTCGACGGTCTCCTCGGCCTTCAGCACGATCTCGCGGAAGCGCTCGATGTCGGCCTTGATGGCGTCGACCTTCGCCTTCTTCTCGGCCTCGTCGGTCAGCCCCGCGGTTTCCGCCGCGGCGCGCATCTCCAGCGAGCCGCCGAGCTTGATGTCGGTGCCGCGGCCCGCCATGTTGGTGGCGATCGTGATCGCGCCGGGCACGCCGGCCTCGGCGACGATGTAGGCTTCCTGCTCGTGGAAGCGGGCGTTGAGCACCGCGAACAGCTTCGCCGGCTTGCCGGCGCGGGCGGCGGCATAGAGCTTTTCCAGCGCCTTGGTGTTGCTGAAGTCGATCTGCTTGTAGCCGTTGTTCTTGAGGTATTCGGCGAGCAGCTCGGACTTCTCGATCGACGCGGTGCCGACCAGCACCGGCTGCAGCCGCTGGTTGGCGCGCTCGATCTCCGCCAGGATCGCCGCGTGCTTCTCGCCGGCGGTGCGGTAGACCTCGTCGTCCTCGTCGAGCCGCTTGACCAGGACGTTGGTCGGGATCTCGCGGACCTCGAGCTTGTAGATGTCGAAGAACTCGTCGGCTTCGGTGGCTGCGGTGCCGGTCATGCCCGCGAGCTTGTCGTACATGCGGAAGTAGTTCTGGAACGTGATCGAGGCCAGCGTCTGGTTCTCGGGCTGGACCTGGACGTGCTCCTTGGCTTCCAGCGCCTGGTGCAGGCCTTCCGAATAGCGGCGGCCCGGCATCATGCGGCCGGTGAATTCGTCGATGATGATCACTTCGTCGTCGCGGACGATGTAGTCCTTGTCGCGGCTGAACAGCGAGTGCGCGCGCAGCGCCTGGTTGATGTGATGGACGACGGAGACGTTCTCGACGTCGTACAGCGACTCGCCCTTGAGCTGACCGGCGTCGCGCAGCAGGGTCTCGATCTTCTCCATCCCCGCCTCGGTCAGCGCCACCGTGCGCTGCTTCTCGTCGACGTCGTAGTCGGTCTTGTCGAGCTTCGGCAGGAAGGTATCGATGGTGTTGTAGAAATCCGAGCGGTCGTCCAGCGGACCGGAAATGATCAGCGGCGTGCGCGCTTCGTCGATCAGGATGGAGTCGACTTCGTCGACGATGGCGAAGAAGTGCCCGCGCTGCACCATGTCCTCCAGCCGGTACTTCATGTTGTCGCGCAGGTAGTCGAAGCCGTATTCGTTGTTGGTGCCGTAGGTGATGTCGCAGGCGTAGGACGCCTTGCGCTGGGCGTCGTCGAGGCCGTGCACGATGACGCCGGTGCTGAGTCCGAGGAAGCCGTAGATCTCGCCCATCCAGTCGGCGTCACGGCGGGCCAGGTAGTCGTTGACGGTCACCACATGGACGCCCTTGCCGGCGAGCGCGTTGAGGTAGACCGCCAGCGTCGCCACCAGCGTCTTGCCTTCACCGGTTTTCATCTCGGCGATGTCGCCCTCGTGCAGAACCATGCCGCCGATCAGCTGCACGTCGAAATGGCGCTGTCCCAGCGTGCGCTTGGCCGCCTCGCGCACGGTGGCGAAGGCCGGCACCAGGATGTCGTCGAGCGACTTGCCGTCGGCGATCTGCTGGCGGAACTCGGCGGTCCGCGCCTTCAGCGCGTCGTCGGTGAGCGCGGCGAGTTCGGGCTCCATCGCGTTGATGGCGTCGACGCGCGGCTGGTAGGCCTTGATCCGTCGGTCGTTGGACGAGCCGAAAAACTTGCGGGCAATCGCGCCGATCATAGCAGTTCCTGTCAGTTGCAGCCGAGGAGCGCGGCCAAGGTGTCGCCCCGCACGGAGCCTGGCCACGTTGTCATTCGCACTGTCAGTCGCGACCCGCTTGAGCCTGAAAACCCTTGTCCCGGCAGTCCCTTGCGCAGGCAATGGCGCGACACTCGAGGGACGGCGGTTGCAAGAGATACCGGCACTGGCGCGACCGAAAACGCACCATGATCTGACGACCCTGGCGGGGGCACAGATATGGGGGGCCAAAAGCCTTGTCAACGCCGCAAGCGTTTCAGAAATTTCACGATTCCGTCGGATTTTTGGCGTTGCCAAATGCCAGGCATTGGGCGAGTGTCCCGCCGCCTTTGGACACCCCCAGCGCCCGATCGAATGGGGCATCAAACGTCGGCTTCAACCCGTCTTCGACAGATAAGGATTTTCCATGATCGCTGCCTCGTCCCGCATGACGACCGCCTCGCGCCTGGGCCTCGTTGCCGCCCTCGCAACCGGTTGTCTTTCCGTGGCACTGCTCTGCGCCCAGCCGTCGCGCGCGCAAAATGCCGATCCGGTTGTCGCCAAGGTGAACGGCGCCGAGATTCATGAAAGCGACGTGACAATGGCCGAGCAGGAGCTCGGGCCGAGCCTGGCCCAGATGGACCCCGCGACCAAGCACCAGAACGTCGTCAGCTTCCTGATCGACGTCAAGCTCGCGGCCAAGGTCGCCGAGGACAAGAAGCTGCAGGACTCCGAAGACTTCAAGAAGCGCTACGCCTTCGCGCACGACCGGCTCCTGATGGACAACCTGCTCGCCAAGGAAGGCAAGGACGCCGCCACCGACGACGCGATGAAGAAGGTCTATGACGAGGCCGCCAAGCAGATCTCCGGCGAACAGGAAGTGCGCGCGCGCCACATCCTGGTCGAGTCCGAGGACGAGGCCAAGGTGGTGATCGAGGAACTGAAGACGGGCGCCGATTTCGCCGAACTCGCCAAGAAGAAATCAAAGGACCCCGGCGCCTCGGACGGCGGCGATCTCGGCTTCTTCACCAAGGAGCAGATGGTGCCGGAGTTTTCCGCGGCCGCGTTCGCGCTCGAGCCCGGCAAGATCTCGGATCCGGTGAAATCGCAGTTCGGCTGGCACGTGATCAAGGTCGAGGAAAAGCGCAACCGCAAGCCGCCGGAATTCGCCCAGGTCAAGCCGCAGATCGAGACCTTCGTCACCCGCAAGGCCCAGGCCGACTACGTCGCCAAGCTGCGCGACGGCGCCAAGATCGAGCGCTTCGACCTCGCCGCCCAGCAGCCCGGCGCCGATGTGAAGCCCGCCGCGGCGCCGGACGCCAAGGCCGATCCCAAGACTGATCCGAAGACTGACCCGGCCGCCAAGAAGAAGTAACCGGCCGCGCATCGATCCTGAACAAGGGCCGGGACGGCAGCGCTGTCCCGGCCTTTGCTTTGCCGGCGCAAAACTTCGCGGCGCCCCCCGCGACAAGCGACCGCGGCGGCGCTACATAGGCTCTCCCATTATCCGGAATGCCAACATGTCCAGCGCCGTCTCTCCCCTTGCCCCAACCTCCTTTCCCGCCATGCCGGAGATCGCCGGCGTGCGTCTCGCCACCGCCTCGGCCGGCATTCGCTACAAGGGCCGCACCGACGTTCTGCTGGCCGCGCTCGACGCCGGCACCACGGTCGCGGGCGTCTTCACCACCTCGAAATGCCCGTCGGCGCCGGTGGAGTGGTGCCGCGCCAGCCTCAAGGGCAAGACCGCGCGCGCGCTGGTGGTGAATTCCGGAAACGCCAACGCCTTCACCGGCAAGACCGGTCGCCAGGCCACGACGCTGACCGCGGCGATCGCGGCCAAGGCGATCGGCTGCAAGCCGGGCGAGGTGTGTCTCGCCTCCACCGGCGTGATCGGCGAGCCGCTCGACGCCCGCAAGTTCGACGGCGTGCTCGACACCCTGGCGCGCGAGGCAGCCCCCGGGCGCTGGCTCGACGCCGCGCGCGCCATCATGACCACCGACACCTTCCCGAAGGTCGCGACCGCGACCGCGAGGCTCGGCAAGGCCACGGTGACCGTCAACGGCATGGCCAAGGGCGCCGGGATGATCGCGCCCGACATGGCGACGATGCTGTCCTTCGTGTTCACCGACGCGCCGATCGCGGCCGCGGCGCTGCAGGCGCTGTTGAAGGCGCATGTCGGCAGCACCTTCAACGCGGTGACCATCGACGGCGACACCTCGACCTCCGACACGCTGCTCGCCTTCGCCACCGGGGCGGCGGCGGCGCGCGGCGCGCCGCGGATCAGCCGCGCCACCGACCCGCGCCTGAAGGCCTTCAGCAAGGCCCTTCACCGGGTGCTGGCCGACCTCGCCGAGCAGGTGGCGCGCGACGGCGAAGGCGCCCGCAAGCTGGTGGAAGTCATCGTCGAGGGCGCGACCTCCGACACCGCGGCGCGGCGGATCGCCATGTCGATCGCCAATTCGCCGCTGGTGAAGACCGCGATCGCCGGCGAGGACGCCAACTGGGGCCGCGTCGTCATGGCGGTCGGCAAGGCCGGCCAGCCGGCCGACCGCGACAGGCTCTCGATCTCCTTCAACGGCATTCGGGTGGCGCACAAGGGCGCGCGCGATCCGGCCTATGACGAGGCGCAGGTCTCGGCGGCGATGAAGCAGCCGGAGATCCAGATCAGGGTCGCGCTCGGGCTGGGCAAGGGCCGCGACCGCGTGCTGACCTGCGACCTCACCAAGGAGTATGTCGCCATCAACGGCGACTACCGGTCGTGAAGCTCACCCTCGTCGTCGCCGTCGCCCTGGTCGACGCCGACAACCGCGTGCTGATCGCGCAGCGCCCGGAAGGCAAGGCGCTGGCGGGGCTGTGGGAGTTTCCCGGCGGCAAGCTCGACGCCGGCGAACGCCCCGAAGCGGCGCTGATCCGCGAGCTCGACGAGGAACTCGGCATCACCGTGCGCGAGGCCTGCCTGGCGCCGCTGACCTTCGCCAGCCACGCCTACGAGGATTTCCATCTGCTGATGCCGCTCTATGTCTGCCGGCGCTGGGAAGGCACGATCACCGCGCGCGAGGGGCAGCAGCTCGCCTGGGTGCGCACCAACAAGCTGCGCGACTACCCGATGCCGCCGGCGGACCTGCCGCTGATTCCGCATCTGACGGATCTGTTGTTGTGATCGAGCCTCACTCGCTCCGTCATTGCCGGACTCTTAACAACCGACGAGTGTCCCGTCACAGGGATGAGGCCGCAACATATTCAGCGTCATCGCCCGGCGAAGACCGGGCGATCCAGTAGCCCCTGCGCGGCTGATCTGATCGGCGGCTCAGACGCAGACTGAGCGCAGCAGTC
>JBKQQE010000209.1:0-22807 GCA_052326245.1 Xanthobacteraceae bacterium
GCCGCTTCACCCCATCGCGCCGAACAGCGCGCCGGCGGCGGTGGTCAGCGCCATGGCGAGCGTGCCCCATGCCAGCACCCGCGCCGCGCCGACGCTGACCCTGGCGCCGCCGGCCCGCGCCGCCAGCGCGCCGAGCAGGGCCAGCACCACCAGCGACATGCCGCCAACCCACAGCATGAACTGGGACGGCGGCGCCAGCGCCGCGGCGACCAGCGGCATCGCCGCGCCGGTGACGAAGCTCGCGGCGGAGGCGAAGGCCGCCTGCAGCGGCCGCGCCTTCAGGGTTTCGCTGATGCCGAGTTCGTCGCGGGCGTGCGCGCCCAGCGCGTCGAACGCCATCAGCTGGTTCGCCACTTCCTCGGCGAGCTCGCTGTCGAGCCCGCGGGCGACGTAGATCGCCGCAAGCTCGGCGTGCTCGAAGGCTTCGTCGGCGGCAAGCCCGGCGCGTTCCAGCGCGAGGTCGGCCCGCTCGGTGTCGGCCTGCGAGGAGACCGAGACATATTCGCCGGCCGCCATCGCCACCGCGCCGGCGACCAGGCCCGAGATGCCGGCGGCGAGAATGCCGCTGTGGCTCGCATGCGCCGCCGCGACGCCGAGCAGCAGGCTCGCGGTGGAGACGATGCCGTCATTGGCGCCCAGCACCGCGGCGCGCAGCCAGCCGGTGCGTTGGGTGCGATGAAGCTCCTTGCGCGGCATCGTCCGGCCCCGGCTGTCCGCGGGATCAGGCGGCGAAGGCGGCGAGGGTGAGCACCAGGCCGAGCAGCAGGATCACGGCCATGTAGATGCTGAACCAGCGGTCGTAATGCATCGACCGGTACAGTTGCAGCATGCGGTCCTGCGGCACCGCGATCAGGGCGACAGCCTTGACCAGCGCCACCCATCCGATCAGCGTGACCACGACGGCCAGCGCGCCGCCGGACCAGACGTTGTGGCCGATCACCAGCGCGAGGCCCGCAGGCAGCCACACGATGCCTGCAAACAACAGCAGCTGCGGGCTGCGGATCATGCCGTCGATGGCGGCGAGCGCGCTGGTGCGATTGATGAGCATCCCGCCGGCCATGAGGACGACATAGAGGCCGATCAGCTTGGCGAGAAAAATCGTCAGGGTATGCATGACGGGCTCCGTTTCGCTTGAAAACCACGCCATGATCTTATGGGCCGGGCGCGGCGGCAAGGCCTTGCGCCACGTCAAGGGTGGGTGGACGCGCGTGTTCGCGCCACATTCGGCGGTGTCGTCCGGTTCATCCGGGCAACGGCTTACGCCGAGGATGCGGGCCAGGAATTGCGAGAAGGTGCGGTTCTTACGCCCTGGCGCCGGAGAGCGGCTTGCCGGACTTTTCCGGCGCCGGTTTTGCCGAATGGTTGGCCGCGCGCGCCCGCTCCAGCGTCTTGAGATGCTTCAGTGCTCCGATCACCAACTGCTGCTCGTCGCGCTCGCCGGCGTCGATCAGGGCGAAGACCCGCGCGGTCGCGCACTTGCGCGCCTGCACCAGTTCGGTGTGGCTGCAGTCGCGCATCTGGCGATAGATCTCGAGCGCGCGCTCGACGGCGGCGGGGGCGAGCACGTCCTGAAGCGGATCGGTCATGCAACTGCTCTCTCTATCTCTGCGATCATCCTGCGATCATCCTGCGATCATCGGCGGCGAAACGCTTCCCGTCGCGATCGTCATGACGCCGTCGCACACCGGAAGGCGCGCCGAGATTTAACAACGCGCCAACCGCCCGCAGGTTCCAGCCGTGCCATCTTCGGCGCCACTGCTCTCGCCGATTTGCAGTTCCTGCTCCATGTTACACGCGTTCAGGAACTTCAAATCGAGACTAGCGCCGCAGCACCGCGGCGACGCCGGCCGCGCGCATCCGCTCGTCGTGCTTCTGCCAGGCGCGCGCACGCTGCGCCGGCGTGAGCAGCCCGCGCTTCTCGGCGAGGATCATCCAGGCGAATCCCCACCAATCCGACACCATGTCCTCGTAGTCGCCGAGGTCGTAACCGTGCTTGAGCGCGAACACATAGGCCTTGCGGGCGGTCAGGCGGTCGAGCCAGCGGTGGTCCTCCGCCGCAATGTCGTCGTCGTCGAAATCGTCCAGCGTGTAGCCCCAGATGGTCTGGCAGACGCGGTTGAACTCGCGGTCGATCTCCTCGTCGCTGCCCCAGAGGTGCAGGCGCTCCAGTTCCCCGCAATAGAGGCTGATGTGCTTCAGACATACTATATCTTGTTTCAAGAGGCCCATAATTCCACCCATTGTGTGAGTCGCTGTGGGATCATCCTACAGAAGTCTTGAAAATGTTCTACGTTTGTTCTTGAGTGGCGAAAGAATTTTTTGACACGCCGCGGGGAGAGGCAGCCATGGACATGATGACGGGACGGGCGCTGGAGCGTCAGATCTCGGCCAAGCGGCGCGAGATCGCGCGGCTGCGCCAGGACATGCGGCTGCGCGAGGCCGAGATGGGGACCCTGATCGCGGCGGCAGGCGACGGCGCAGCGGTGGCAAGCGAACTGCTCGCCATGCGGCGGCGGCTGGCGCGGCTGATCGTCGAACGCGACGCGCTGATGGATGGACTAGTGTTTCGGTCCTGACATTCGCACCGCTTTGCGGCGGCGGCTGTTTTGCGAATGTCAGGACCGTGGGTCAGGCCTGGCCGCGGTCCCCCATCACCTTGCCGAAATGGCGCGACAGATACGCGCCGAGCAGGAGCACGCCGGCGGCGAGCGCGAGGCAGTCGAGGTTCGCCCCGATGGTGACCGGGCGAAGCGACAGCAGCGCCACGCCGGCGCCGACATTGAACGCGCCCCAGAGAAAATTGACCGGCGGCGACGAATTGCCGACGCCGCGCGGCGTGGCGAACGGTGTCGGGAACGGCTTGCCCATCAGCCCCGCGCAGAGATGCGGAATGCAGTTGCAAAGCAAGGCACCGGCGAAGAACAATGCGATGTAGCTCATGGGATGGCCAATACCCAATCACATCGGGATGGTCAAACACATCGCGCGAGCTCACCGCCCGAACGTCTGGGTCCGGCTCAGCCGGTGGCGGTGGTCGCGCGGCGGCCGCGCCGGCTCGATGCCGCGGTTGACGTCGGCGCCGGCGCCGGCCTGGCCGAACTCCTCGACGAACATCGGCCTGGCGAAATAGAAGCCCTGGGCGTAGCGGATCGTGGTCGCCGCCTGCAGGTAGGCCAGCTCCTCATAGGTCTCGACGCCCTCGGCGATCACTGTCATGCCGAGCGAGGCGCTCAACGACTCGATCGCGCGCAGCACGCTCTGGCTGCGTGGCCGCTTGTGAATGTCGGTGATGAAGGAGCGGTCGATCTTCACCTCGTCGGCGGTGATGTCGGCGAGCGCGGACAGCGACGAGAAACCGGTGCCGAAATCGTCGATCGAGACGCGCACGCCGAGCGCGCGCAGCAGCGGCACGATCTCGCTCTGGAAATGCGCCTTGCTGATGACGCCGTCCTCGGTCACCTCGACCATGAAGCGCTGCGGACAGCCGGTGGCGGCAAGCGCGTCGGCGAGCGAGCGCATGAAGGCGATGTCGCCGGCCTGCCGCGCCGCCACGTTGAGGCTGATGCTGGCGGCGGCGCCGAATTCGGCGTCGATCAGCTCGAGCGAGCGCGCGATCTCCTCGACCACCAGATGGGTCAGTTCGTCGATCAGGCCGAGTTCGACCGCCAGCCCCACGAAGGTGCCGGGGCCCTGGATGATGCCGTTCTCGTCGCAGAGCCGCACCAGCGCCTCGACGCCGTGGATCTCGTGGGTGCGGATATCGACCTTGGGCTGAAACGCGCAGACGAAGCGCTTCTCCAGGATCGCGAGCCGCAGCCGCTGCTCCAGCGCGGTGCGCTCCGCCGCCTCCGACTCCATCGCGGTGTCGAAGATGGCGAAGCCGCCTTTGGACCTGGCCTTGGCGCGGTACATCGCGGTGTCGGCGTTGTGGCGCAGCACCTGGAAAGTGTCGCCGTGATCGGGCGAGACGCTGACGCCGATCGAGGCCGAGGCCAATACCTCGAAGCCGTCGATGAAGAACGGCGCCCGCAGCCGTTCGCGCAGCTGGTCGATGCGGGCCGTCAGCGCGGCGCGGTCGTCGACGTCGCAAAGCAGCATCAGGAATTCGTCGCCGCTGATGCGGCCGAGCAGGTCGCGGTCGCCCAGGTTGGCGCCGAGCCGCTTCGCCACCTTGACCAGCAGCTGATCGCCGGCGGCGTGGCCGTAGTAGTCGTTGATGTGCTTGAAATTGTCGATGTCGAAGAACGCCAGCGCGAACGCGCCCATGCCGCCGGCGCGCGCGGCGGCCTTGACCCGGGCTTCCACCGCGGCGCTCTTGGGCAGGCCGGTAAGTTCGTCGAAATCCGCGCGCCGTGTCAGCTCGCGCTCGGCCCGCTTGCGCTCGCTGATGTCGAGCGAGGCGGACAATATCAGCGACTGGCCGGCGATCCGCACCGCGCGATGCTGGGTCAGAAGCACGCGCGCGCCGTCGGCGGCGGCTTCCTCGGTCTCGACGCAGGGGCCGCTGCCGATCAGCGCGGCGGTTCCCGCCTGCCGCGCGCCGAGCGCGGCGTCGTCGAGCAGGCTGAAGGCGGCTTCGTTGATGAGGAGGAAATTGCCGTCGGGATCCTGAACCGTGACGCCGACCGGCAGCATGTCGAGCACGGCGTCGAGCAACGCCGGCGCGGTCGGCGCAACGGACACGGCGTCGTCCGCCGGCGACGTCACCTCGCCAGCCGCCGCTTGTCGATCGGAGTCTGCGTCCATCGTCCGGAGACCTCGTCGTCTCGATTGCACCGTCCGCGCCCGACTGGCCGTCCCGGCCGCGGCGCGAGCTTGTTATCGTGGATAATGCGGGGAGAAGCCGGCGCCCGGGGCGCCTCCCTCGATCGGTTTCTTCAAAAGCTTGTAGCGGTCGGGATCGAGCGTGCGGGCGGGGGCCAGCGGCGGCGCCGCGGTCGGATTGAGCGTGCGCGCGCCGTCGGCGAGGATGGCCTTCTGGCGGGCGAGGCCGCGCCAGCGCTGGATCACAGCGCCGAGCGAGGTGTCGGTCTCGGTCGGGTTGGTATCGAGGCCGTTGGGGCCGCTCGACTCGCTGCGCGGCAACAGCTGCGGCGGCAGCGTCCTGAACCTGAACCGGGTCGGCAGCGACACGCCTTCGCCGAACGCGAACACCTCGCCGGTGCCGAGCGAGGGCAGGAACGACAGCAGGTTGGCCGCGGTGTCGGACACCGACGAGCGCAGCAGCTCCTGGTCGCGGTCATTGGTCAGCCGCATCGCGAACAGTGTCGAGCACTGCGACAGGATGGTGGCGTCGAGTTCGGCCGGCCGCTGGGTGACGAGGCCGAGAAACACGTTGTACTTGCGGCCTTCCTTGGCGATGCGGGCGACCGAGCGCCGGGTCGGGCCGAAGCCGGCGGTCTTGTCGGCCGACATGTAGCGATGGGCTTCCTCGCAGACCACCAGCAACGGATCGTGGCCGTCGCTCCACAGGCCGAGATCGAAGGCCATACGGCACACCACCGAGACCAGGGCATCGACCACTTCCGACGGGAAGCCGGCGAGCTGCATCACCGACACCGGCACGCCGTTGATCGGCAGCCGGAACAGCCGCGCCAGCACGTCCTCCATGATATCGCCGCCGACATTGGCGTTCTCTAACATGAAGGCGTAGCGCGGGTCGTTGCAGGCGGTTTCGATGCGCGCGATCAGCTTGTGATAGGTCATGCGCGAGGCGCGGTTTTCCAGCTTGCCCATGCGGCTGTCGAGCAGCGACACCAGGTCGACGACGCGATAGGGCATCGGGACGTCGGCGGTGTAGCGCATCTGGCCGACGTCGGGGTCGCGCGCGCCGCTGCCCGAACCGACATACTGGGCATAGGCGGCCTTCGCCAGCGGGATCGCCTCGGCGAGCAGATCCACCTCTTCGTCGACCGCCGGCCGGCCGCCGAAGAAGACGTCGACGATCTCCTCGAAATTGAACAGCCAGAACGGCAGCCGGATATTGGCCGGGTTGAGCACCTGGGCGCGGTTGCCGAAGCAGCGGCCGTATTCGTTGTGGACGTCGAGAATGAGCACGCGCAGGTCGGGGCGCACCCGCACCACCTGGTCGACCAGGAACGCGATGGCGCTCGACTTGCCGACGCCGGTGGTGCCGAGCACGGCGAAGTGCTTGCTCAGCATGTCGTTGACGTTGACATAGGCGGCGAGCTGGCTGTTCTGCTGCAGCGCGCCGACGTCGACGACGCCGACGCCGGAGACGTTGAAGATCAGCCGCAACTCGTCCGGGCCGATCGGGACGACGGCGTCGCCGATCGCCGGATAGTCGGTGACGCCGCGGCTGAACCGGGCTTCCGGCGTGCCGTGGCCGTGAATCTCGCCGATCAGGTCGATCTGGGCGGCGGAGATGAAATCCTGGTCGCGCGGCGCCGGATGGGTCTCCAGCGACACGTTGGTGACGACGCCGACCTGCAGCACCGCGCCGACCTTGATGCCGAGGAATTTGCCGACGGTGGCGCGCAGCGCCGAAGGATCGGCGGCGGGCGCCGAGGGCATCATGACGCTGACCCGCGAGCCGGACACCGACATCACGTGTCCGCCGGGTTCTGCGGCGCTGCGCAACCAGTCGCTCATGTTTCGGACGCCGAGGGGCTGCATGACGAATGATCCATCGATCGCGGGAGCCGCAGGAATTGCTGTCTTGCCGAGAGCGTGGGCCCGGGGTCGTGACGGTTCGGTTTAAAATTACCGGGTTTTTTCGCGGTAAATGCGCCGACGCGGGTTTATCGTGAATCATTGGTTAGCAGGCGCGGGACCTGGATGTGGCGTGGCGCCGGGCGCCTAAAAAGCCGGCAGACGACCGATTCCGCGGGAACCGATGACGCCGCCGTGACCGCCCCGGCGGAGGCGGGGTTTGATTTTCAGGCCCGGCGATGAAACACTTGGATGGAACAAGACCTGAAGGTTTGAAACAACGGAGGCGACGGGTGGCAGGCGAGGCGACGACGGGGATTGAGCTCCGCACATTGATCAAAAGCAACGGAACCCTGGAACTGTCGCTGAAGCGCGTCGGCGTGCCCGAACCCGCCGCCGACGAGGTGGTGGTCAAGGTCGAGGCGACGCCGATCAACCCGTCGGATCTCGGCCTGCTGCTCGGCCCAGTGGATCCCGCGAAGTTGAGTTCGTCGGGCGCCGGCGACGACGTGGTGGTGACCGGACAGGTGCCGGAACCGGTGCTGAAAGGGCTCGCCGCGCGGCTCGACCAGTCGATGGCGGTCGGCAACGAGGGCGCCGGCACCGTGGTCAAGGCCGGCGGCTCGGACGCGGCGCGCGCGCTCGTCGGCAAGACGGTGGCGATGATCGGCGGCGCCATGTACGCGCAATACCGCGTCATCAGGGCCGCCGACTGCCTGGTGCTGCCCAAGGGCGCCACCGCGGCGCAGGGCGCCTCGTGTTTCGTCAATCCGCTGACCTCGCTCGGCATGACCGAGACCATGCGGCGCGAAGGCCACAAGGCGCTGGTGCACACCGCCGCCGCCTCCAACCTCGGCCAGATGCTCAACCGCATCTGCCTCAAGGACGGCATCAGCCTCGTCAACATCGTGCGCAGCGCCGAGCAGGAGAAGATCCTGCGCGATCTCGGCGCCGCCCATGTGGTCAACTCGACCGCGCCGGGCTTCATGAACGACCTGACCCAGGCGCTGGTCGACACCGGCGCGACGCTCGCCTTCGACGCCATCGGCGGCGGCAGGCTCGCCGGCCAGATCCTGACCGCGATGGAAATCGCGATCAACCGCACCGCGACCAGCTACAGCCGCTACGGCTCCAGCGTCCACAAGCAGGTCTACGTCTATGGCAGCCTCGATTCCGGCCCGATCGAACTGACCCGCGGCTTCGGCATGGCCTGGGGCGTCGGCGGCTGGCTGCTGTTTCCGTTCCTGCAGAAGATCGGCCCCGACGCGCTGCGGCTGCGCCAGCGCGTGATGGACGAACTGACCACGACGTTCGCCAGCCACTACACCAAGGTGGTGTCGCTGCGCGAGGCGCTGGCGCTGGCCAACATCGCGGTCTACGGCAAGCGCGCCACCGGCGAGAAATTCCTGATCGATCCGAGCAAGGCGGATTGAGACTGAGCCGATACCGCACCCTCTGCGTCACCCGCGGGCTTGACCCGCGGGTCCACGCTTTAGAGACGCTGCTGCAAGTGAAGCGTGGATGGCCGGGTCAAGCCCGGCCATGACGAATCAATTCAGCCGGAAAATACGCTGGCGTCTCGCGCCGTTCGCCGGGCGCGAGAGCACGACGAGGAAGACGACCACGAGGAAAACGACCAAGAGGAGTGACGTCATGCGCATCCTGGTCCTGGCGTTGACGGTGCTGGCCGGCCTGGCGTCGTCCGCCCGTGCCGGCGACGACGTCGCCGCCGCGCAAAGCGTGATCCGCTCGCAGGACCAGGCGCTCAGCCGCGACGACGCCTCGGAGGCGTTTTCCTATGCGGCGCCCGGCATCGTGAGCATCTTCCACACGCCCGACATCTTCATGTCCATGGTCCGCCAGACCTATACCCCGGTCTACCGGCACAAGAGCTTCGAATTCGGCGAAGCGCGCGCCGAGGACGGCAAGATCAAGCAGACGGTCCACATCATCGATGCCGACGGCGACGCCTGGGAGGCGCTCTACACGCTCGAGCCGCAGCCCGACGGCAGCCTGAAGATCAGCAGCTGCGTGCTCCGAAAAGCGGTGGATGCCTGAGCGGCGCAAGTCGCGACGCCGCGTCATTTTCCAGATCGGTTGACCCATCCCTCGTCATGGCCGGGCAGCGCGATCCGTCTCTGACGGATCGCTAGGACTAAGGTCTCCCGGCCATCCACGTCTTCCTTGTTGCAAGGCTGTGAAGGCGTGGATGCACGGCACAAGGCCGGGCATGACAAATCAATTCAGGTGCAAATCGCTCTAGAAAACCGAATTCGACATCCGTGAACGGGATTGAATGCGCGGTTGTTCCAGTGAGGCGTCGGCCGCGTCCGCCCATTTCCACCGATCGCGCCCCTCGGCCTTCGCGGCATAGAGCGCGTGGTCCGCTCGCGCGGTGGCGTGCTCCAGGCTGTCCAGAGGCCCCACCCAGGCCAGCCCGCAGCTGGCCGTCAAATGCAGCTTGCCGCCGTCACTGAGCGTCATCGAATTGTCTCTCAGCGCTTGCAACATTCGTTCGGCGGCGCTGGATGCCTCATCCGCACAATCGACCCGAATCAGCCGCAGGAACTCCTCGCCACCGAAACGGATGATCGTCTCCTCCCGTCTCGTTTGCAGCGACAGAATGTCGGCGACATGTCGCAAGGCCTCGTCGCCGACGCCATGACCGTAGGCATCGTTGACCCGCTTGAAGTGATCGATGTCGACCATCAAGACCACGGCACGCATGCCGAGCCGCTTCGCGCCCGACCGAAAACGGGCGAATTCGACCTCGAGGCCGTGGCGCAGCGGCAGTCCGGTAAGGGCGTCGATGCGGGCCCCACTGGCAAGGATTTCGGTCTTGAAGTGGGCAAGCTCGGCAATCAGATGGACCTGACTATCCTCGAAGACGTCGAGATCGTCACTGTCGCCCATGCCGGTCGACAGGATCGAGGAGCATAGCCGGCGCACGGCATCGTGCATGAGCTGGTGGTAGTTCAGCAGACGCACAGTGGCGGCCTCGTCGATCAGCTTGAACCGCTCCTGGTATTTTTCGATCCATCGGCCGAATCGGCAACGGCAATGGGCATCGGGAGCCAGGACATCAGCTCCCGGCGACGATCTCAGCACCGAGCATCTGAGAACGCGGCGCGTCCAGTCCATATGGCTCTCGACCGCGCAGTCCAGCTCGGCGACAAATTCTTCGACCTGTTGGGCAAATACCTGCATGCGCCGACCAACGTCCCCCCGATTTCGCGGTACTGCCCGCGGTCCACTTGACGTGGCGATCTTCAATTTCTGTCCGAAGGATTGCATGTTCGGATTGAAAAGGCGTTAGGGGGAAAGGTTAGGTGCGGGTTAACCCGCCCGTCGTGATCGGGGCGATCTTCGCCAGATGCCGCGGTGTTGACTATGCAAAGCGCGCCATGCTGTCCGAAGTCCGCAATACCTTGCGGACCCTCGGGGGCGAACTTCGGATTCGAAAGGACACCAGGATCATGGAGTTGCAGGTGCGCTTTGGTTTCCGAAATTCGTGTCGGAAGCTGCCGTATCACGAACTCCGGAAACCGGGCGCCAGGTGCCTCGACGGCGTCAGCCGGCGGGAATGGTATCCTCGATGATCGGGCCGAACAGCTCCCAGCGCTCGCCGTTGAACCGCATCATCTGCATCTGCTTGTTGATGCGGTAGTCGTTCGGCGACGTGGTGGCGGTCATGCCGGGCAGCGCCAGGCTGCCGGTGAAGTTCTTGATGTTGGTCGCCTGCTTGATGATGTTTTCGCGGGTCAGGTCGTCGCCGCACTGACGCAGGATGTGCACCAGCAGCTCCGCGGTGGAATAACCGTAGGTGTTGATGGTGCTGAGCTTGTCGCCTTCCGGGTAATACTTGTCCATGAAGGCGAAATAGGCCTTCATGCCGGGGTCGTCCTTCCACTGCGGATCGCCCGGGTCCTTGCCGTAGTTGGTGGAGATGATGCCCTTGGAGATGTCGAGGCCCGCCGGCTTCAGCGTCGACGACATCGGGCTCGCGTTGATGTCGAGGATGTGCACCGGGTGCCAGTCGAGGTCGGCCACCTTCTTGATGGCCTGCGCCGCGAATTTCGGCGTCGAGGCGTCATACAAGAGGTCGGCGCCCTGCGATTTCAGCTTGACGATCTGCGAGTCGATGGTCGGGTCCGAGGTTTCGTAGGACGCCTCGCCGACGATCATGCTCGCGGCCTTGGCGCCGAGGCCCGCCTTCAGGCCGGTCACGTAGTCGCGGCCGAGGTCGTCGTTCTGGTAGAGGATGCCGATCTTGGCGTTCGGATGGTTCGCCAGGATGTATTTCGCATAGATGTGCGCTTCGGACTGGTAGTTGGGATTGAACCCGATGGTCCACGGCGCGTTGACCGGATCGGTGAAACGCGAGGCGCCGGTGGCGGCGAGCAGCTGCGGCACTTTCTTGGTGTTGAGATACTTCTGCACCGCGGCGTTGGAGGGCGTGCCGATGATCTGGAAGGTGAACAGTACCTCGTCGCCCTCGACCAGCTTGCGCACCTGCTCGACCGCCTTCGGCGGGCTGTAGGCGTCGTCATACTGGATCAGGTTGAGCTTGCGACCATTGATGCCGCCCTGCTGGTTGATCATGTTGAGATAGGCGGCCTGGGTCTTGCCGATGCCGGCATAGGCGGAGGCCGGTCCGCTGAATGGCACCGTCTGGCCGATCTTGATCTCGGTATCGGTTGCGCCGCTATCGTATTTCTTCTGCGCGTAGGCCGACGAAGCCGATAGCGCCACGGCAAGCGCCGTCGCGGTAGCGAGATGGAAAATGCCATTCCTCATGTCGTTGCTCCCTTACGTTTATGATTATGCCGGATAGTTTTTCGCCGGTTCTCAAGAGTCGCGCCCCGGCAGTCTATCCTTTCCCGTTGACCACGGCGGCACTGTAGCCGCAAACCTGCGAAAGCGCCTGCGGGAATTTGGGCTGCGGAACGGGCGATCGAGTACATGGCTGCGGACGAGGTCGCCCTGTTGGGGGGCGGCGGTAGACATTCCGTGAGGTCCGGCGGGTGTCCGCCTTGCTGCCTCCAACAGCAGACGCGGTCGGCGCAGCCGGGCATGTCGGGAAGGTTGCCACAAGGTCCTGTCTTGCCAAAACGAGCAGAACGCGCCAAGTTTCACGCGAAATGGGGGGACGGCTGGGGAGTCCGGATTAATCGCAGTATTTGCGGCTGTCGCCGTTGCGCGCCTTTCGGTTCTGTCGGACCGGGTTTCAGGCTCGCACGCGAACGGGCAGACGGGAGTATCAACCAATGGACTCGGTCAGCACGTCGCGCAACGGCCTGTTTCACCTGATCCTGATCAAGCCGTCCCACTATGACGACGACGGCTACCCGATCCAGTGGTTCCGGTCGGCCATCCCCTCCAATACGCTTGCCTGCCTGAACGGGCTTGCGCTGGACGCACAGCGCAGGTCGGCGCTCGGGGCGAATGTGCAGATCCGGCTGCAGGCATTCGACGAGACCAATCGCAGGGTGCATCCGGACCGCATCATCCGCGCCGTGCGCAGGGAGGGCGGTCGCGCCCTGATCTGCATGGTTGGCGTGCAGTCGAACCAGTTCCCGCGCGCCGTCGATCTGGCGCGGCCGTTTCTCGCCGCGGGCCTGCCGGTCGCCATCGGCGGCTTCCACGTCTCCGGCTGCATGGCGATGCTTCCACAATTGCCGCCGGACATTCGCGAGGCCCGGGATCTCGGCATCGTGCTGTTCGCCGGCGAGGCGGAAGACGGCCGGTTCGACGAGGTGCTGAAGGACGCCTGGAACGGAAGCCTGAAACCGGTCTACAACTACATGGACAGGCTGCCGTCGCTCGAAGGCGAGCCGCCGCCGTTCCTGCCGCGCCAGATCGTGCGCCGCACATCCGGTTCGCTGTCGAGCGTCGACCTCGGGCGCGGCTGCCCCTACCAGTGCTCGTTCTGCACCATCATCAACGTGCAGGGCCGCAAGAGCCGCTTCCGCTCGGCCGACGACCTCGAGCGGATCATCCGGGACAACTGCGCCCAGGGCATCAAGCGGTTCTTCATCACCGACGACAACTTCGCGCGCAACCGCGACTGGGAGGTGCTGTTCGACCGGCTGATTCAGCTGCGGGAAAACGGCTTTCCGGGTCTCGGCTTCACCATCCAGGTCGATACGCTCTGCCACAAGATCCCGAACTTCATCGAGAAGGCCGCGCGGGCGGGCGTGCGGCGCGTGTTCATCGGGCTGGAGAACATCAACCCGGACAATCTGATCGCGGCCAAGAAGCGCCAGAACAAGATCACCGAGTACCGTGAGATGCTGCAGAAATGGCGCAGCCACGGCGCGATAACCTATGCCGGCTACATCCTTGGATTTCCGGCGGACACCAAGGAATCCATTCTCCGCGACATCGAGATCATCAAGCGCGAGCTGCCGATCGACATCATGGAGTTCTTCGTCCTCACGCCGCTTCCGGGGTCGGAGGACCACAAGGTCATGTCGCAGGAAGGGGTCTGGATGGATCCCGACATGAACAAGTACGATCTCAACCACTGCGTCACGCATCATCCGAGGATGTCGGATGCCGAGTGGGAGGAGGCCTGCCGCGCCGCCTGGCTCAACTTCTATACGCCCGAGCACGTCCGCACGATCCTGCGCCGCTCCGCCGCGATCCAGAACGGCCGTCCGAAAACCACGCTGTCGACGATCCTGTGGTTCTACCTGATGATCCTGTTCGAAGGTGTGCACCCGCTCGAGGGCGGCGCGCTGCGGCTGAAGTTTCGGCGCGACCGGCGGTCCGGCATGAAGATCGAAAGCCCCTTCGTGTTCTATCCCCGCTATGCCTTCGAAACCCTGCGCAAGGTCCGCGGATACCTGGGCGTCTATCGGCAGTTCAAGGCCATGCTGGACCAGGCGTTGAAAGCCCCGGATCGCTGGACCTACAGCGATATTTCGATCGAGCCGCCGAAGGCCGACGAATTCGAGGCGCTGGCGCTGTATCACGAGACGTCGGGAGGCGAGGCCGCGCTGGCCCGCAAGCGCCGCGACGATGCGATCCGTGTCGGCGCCGCGGGCCACGGTCCGGGCGCCTCGCTCAATACGGATCCGGCGACCGCGGCATCGATCGAAAGACCGGCTGCCACGGGCTGACGGCGGCCGTGAGCGACGTTTTGGGCAAGTCAGACTTTCGTTGCCGCTTCGGATCAAACTGGGACCTGGCGGAAGCATATCCGGTTCACCCTTAAGAACGGATTTCGTCGGCCAGGCGTATCTACAGCAGCAGCGATTTCACCGACTCCGCGGCCCGACGCAGGATCGGCAGGAAGCGCTCGATCATCTCGCCGGCCGGCACCCGGTCGACATGGGCGCCGATATTGATGGCGGCGACGATGGCGCCGTCGTAGCGGCGGATCGGCACCGAGATCGAGCGAAATCCGGGCTCCGCCTCGCGGTCGACCAGCGAATAGCCCTGCGCGCGGTCGGCGATGATGACGGCCTTCAGCGCGTCGCGGTCGGTGACGGTGAACGGCGTCATCGGCGTCAGCTCCATGGCGTCGATCGCCTGCGCCAACTCGGTGTTGGCGAGCTTGCCGAGCATGACGCGGCCGACCGAGGTGCAGAACGCCGGCAGCCGGTAGCCGATGTCGATCCCGGCCGAGAACACCCGCGCCGGACTGCCGCGCGCGATGAACACGACCTCGTCGCGGTCGAGGATCGCCAGCGAGCTGATCTCGTGGGACTCGCTCGACACCCGGTCGAGCACGGGCTGCAGGATCGTCACCACCTGGTTTGAGGTGAGATACGCCGCCGCCAGCACCAGCACCCGCGGCGTCAGCGCGAACAGCTTGCCGTCGCCGGCGACGAAGCCCGCGCGCGCGAGCGTGAACAGGATGCGGCGCGCGGTGGCGCGCGGCAGCTCGGCCGCCCGGGCGACGTCGCTCAAGGTCATCGCGCGCGGCTCGGCGCCGAACAGTTCGAGGACGCGCAGGCCGCGCTCGAGGCTCTCGACGAAGTCGGTGGCGCCGCGATCCTCCGCATCCGTGCGCTTCAGTTTCGGCATGGTTTTCCTCGGGCCCGCGAAAATGCGTGGCGTTCGCGAAATTGGCTTGTCTGCATCCTACTCGGTGCTAAAATCGCCCACAAGTTCAATAGGCGAACAAAACTCGGCAAACAATCGGTTTTGCCGGCGCGGCGTGTATGCTGGCCGGCGATCGCGAAAGGCCCTCAAGCCATGATGAGCCAAGAGCAGAACGACCTGATCACCCGGATCGGACCGAAGGCGCCCGCCGGCAGACTGATGCGGAAATACTGGCAGCCGGCCGCGCTGGTCGACGAACTCGAGGGCGCGCGGCCGATCCGGCCGGTCAGGCTGCTGGGCGAGGACTTCGTGCTGTTTCGCGACGAGGCGGGCCGCTACGGCCTGGTCGACCGCGACTGTCCGCACCGCGGCGCCGACCTGGCGTTCGGGCGGCTCGAGCATGGCGGCTTGCGCTGCGCCTTCCACGGCTGGCTGTTCGACGTCGACGGCAAATGCCTGGAGACGCCGGCGGAGCCGAAGGCCTCGAAACTGTGCGAGGGCATCAGGCAGCGCGCCTATCCGGTCAGGGAGAAGGGCGGCATCCTCTGGACCTATCTCGGCGACGGCGCGCCGCCGGCGTTTCCCGAGCTCGACTGCTTCGCCGCGCCCGACGCCTACACCTTCGCCTTCAAGGGCCTGTTCGACTGCAACTGGCTGCAGGCGCTCGAGGTCGGGATCGATCCGGCGCACGCCTCCTTCCTGCATCGCTTCTTCGAGGACGAGGACACTTCCACCGCCTACGGCAAGCAGTTCCGCGGCGCCTCCGCCGGCAGCGAGCTGCCGATGACCAAGATCCTGCGCGAATACGATCGCCCCATCATCAACGTCGAGAGCACCGAATACGGGCTGCGGCTGATCACGCTGCGCGAGCTCGACGGCGAGCGCACCCATGTGCGCGTCACCAACCAGCTGTTCCCGCACGGCTTCATGATCCCCATGAGCACGGAGATGACGATCACCCAGTGGTACGTGCCGGTGGACGACGAGAGCTGCTACTGGTACGCGATCTTCACCAGCTACACGACGCCGGTGGACAAGCAGAAGATGCGCGACCAGCGCCTCGAACTCTACGAGCTGCCGGACTACCGCTCGCGCCGCAACCGCGGCAACGACTACGGCTTTGATCCGCACGAGCAGGCCACCGAGACCTATACCGGCATGGGCGCCGACATCAACGTGCACGACCAGTGGGCGGTGGAATCGATGGGGCGGATCCAGGACCGCACCCGCGAGCATCTCGGCACTTCCGACAAGGCCATCGTGCAGTATCGCCGCCTGCTGCATCAGGAGATCGAGAAGGTCGCCGCCGGCGAGATCCCGCTGATGGTGCTCGACGAGGCCCATGCGCGTTCGATCCAGGGACCGGCGACCATGGACGGGATCGGGCCGACGCGCGGCTGGGAAGCGTTCTGGATGGACGTCGACGTGACGCGCCGGCGCAGCGCGCCGTGGGCGGCGGCGGTGCCGGCGGAGATCGCGCGCCGGATCGCGCGGCTGACCGCGGCGGAGTGATGCGACGGCTGGAAGCGGGGAGAGCGGTTTGAGTTTTGTCGAGCGTCACGGGCTGTGGTCCGCCGAGCAGAAGGACGCCGCGCAGCGGCTGCGCCGGATCGTCGAGGAGCGGGAGCTCGAGGTGGTCCGGCTGTCGTTTCCGGACCAGCATGGCGTGTTGCGCGGCAAGACGCTGGTCGCTTCCGAGGCGCTGCGCGGCCTGGAGAACGGCTGCACCATCACCACCACGATGTTTGCCAAGGACACCTCGCACCGCACGGTGTTTCCGGTGTTCACCGCCGGCGGCGGCTTCGGCATCCCGGAGATGGAGGGCGCCGCCGACATCCTGATGGTGCCGGACCCGACCACCTTCCGCGTCCTGCCCTGGGCGCCGAAGACCGGCTGGCTGTTGTGCGACGTGCATTTCGCCGACGGCCGTCCGGTGCCGTTCGCCACCCGCAACCTCTACAGGTCGGTGCTCGCGAACCTGGCGACGCGCGGCTATGATTTCGTCGCGGGCCTTGAGGTCGAGTTTCACGTCTTCAAGCTCGACAACGCGCGGATGGCGCCGGCCGATGCCGGCCAGCCGGGGCAGCCGCCGGATGTCAGCCTGCTGTCGCACGGCTACCAGTATCTGACCGAGCAGCGCTACGACCAGATGGAGCCGGTGCTGGAAATCATCCGCCGCGACGTGCTGGCGCTCGGCCTGCCGCTGCGCTCGGTCGAGGTCGAGTTCGGGCCGAGCCAGTGCGAGTTCACGTTCCAGCCCAGCGTGGGGCTTGCGCCCGCCGACACCATGGTGCTGTTTCGCAGCGCCGTGAAGCAGATCTGCCAGCGCCACGGCTACCACGCCACCTTCATGTGCCGGCCGCGGATTCCCAACGTGGTGTCGTCGGGCTGGCACCTGCACCAGTCGATCGTTGCGCGCGGCAGCGGCGACAACGCCTTCATGGCCGCCGCGACCACGGACGGCAAGGGCGAGCCGCTCAGCGCTTTTGGGCGCGGCTATCTCGCGGGACTGCTGGCCCATGCCCGCGCCGCCACGGTGTTCACGACGCCGACCATCAACGGCTACAAGCGCTACCGTTCCTATTCGCTGGCGCCCGACCGGGCGATCTGGGGCCGCGACAACCGCGGCGCCATGATCCGCGTGCTCGGCGGTCCCGGCGATCCGGCGACGCGGCTGGAAAACCGGGTCGGCGAGCCGTTGGCCAATCCCTATCTCTACATGTCGTCGCAGATCCTGTCCGGGCTCGACGGCGTCGACCGCGGGCTCGATCCCGGCCCGTCCGCCGACACGCCCTACGAGACCAAGGCCGAGCTGCTGCCGAAGTCGCTGCGGGAAGCGGTGTTCGCGCTCAAGGACGATCCGTTCTTCCGCGGCGCCATGGGCGCGACCATGGTCGACTACTACGTCCACATCAAGAACGCCGAGATCGA
Source organism: Xanthobacteraceae bacterium (assembly GCA_052326245.1). GTDB lineage: Bacteria > Pseudomonadota > Alphaproteobacteria > Rhizobiales > Xanthobacteraceae > Bradyrhizobium_A. Next base: position 17,656 of record JBKQQE010000209.1, read on the forward strand.
GCGCTTCCAGGCGGAAGTGTCCGAATGGGAGCAGCGCGAATATTTCGAGATGTTCTGACGCGGTGGGCGCCACCTCGTCCGGCATGATAATTGAATGGCAACCTGCGCAACACAGAGGACAACCGCAATGAACAGACGCGCCTATTTCGTCCCCGCCCTGGCCCTGCTGTGCCTGACCACGGCGACCGCGTCGGCCGACGTGATCAAGGTCGGGGTGATCGGCACCATGTCCGGGCCCTACGCGCTGTTCGGCAAGAACTTCAAGATGGGCATCGACGCCTGGGTCGCCGAGCACGGCAACAAGGTCGGCAGTCACGAGGTCGAATTCATCTATCGCGACGAGGAAAGCCCGAACCCCGCCAAGTCTAAGGCGCTGGCGCAGGAGCTCATCGTCAAGGACAAGGTGGACTATCTCGCCGGCGTCTATTTCACGCCGGACGCCATGGCGATCGCGCCGCTGCTGGAGGAATCCAAGACGCCGCTGGTGGTGATGAACGCCGCGACCTCGGCGATCGTCGAGAAGAGCCCCTACATCGTGCGCACCTCGTTCACGATGTGGCAGAACACCGTGCCCGCCGCCAAGGTGGCGATCAAGAACGGGTCGAAGAAGGTCGCCATCGCGGTCAGCGACTACGGTCCGGGCGTCGATGCCGAAAACGCGTTCAAGAAGACGTTCGAGGGCGACGGCGGCACCGTGGTCGAGGCGATCCGGATTCCGCTGGCGACCACCGACTTCAGCCCGATCATGCAGCGGATCAAGGATTCCGGCGCCGACACCATCTTCACCTTCCTGCCGTCGGGCCCACCGACGCTCGGCTTCGTCAAGGCCTATCTCGACAACGGGCTGAAGGCCGCCGGGGTGAAACTGATGTCGACCGGCGACGTCGTCACCGAGCCGGACCTGCCCAATATCGGCGATCCCGGCATCGGCATCCTCTCCACCTACCACTACTCGGTGTCGCATGCCTCGCCGGAGAACGCCGCGTTCCTCGCCACCATCAAGAAGGACGGCGGCAACCTCGACGAGGTGACCATGACCGCGGTCGCCGCCTATGACGGCGCGCGCGTGATCTACAAGATGATCGAGGCGACCGACGGCACCCGCGACCCGGCCAAGGCGGTCGAGTCCGTCAAGGGCATGGCCTGGGTGAGCCCGCGCGGCCCGGTGTCGATCGATCCCGATACCCGCCACATCCGCCAGAACGTCTACCTGCGCAGCGTGGAAAAGGTCGACGGCAAGCTGATCAACAAGGAAATCCAGACCTTCGCGTCCCAGCCCGACTGGGCGCTGGTGAAGAAGCAGTGACGGGCGCCTGAGGCCGGCGGTGGCGTCTTTGCGTTGGCACGGTGCATTCCTTCGTCATGCCCGGCCTTGTGCCGGGCATCCACGTCTTCACAGCCTCGCAGCAAGAAAGACGTGGATGGCCGGGACAAGCCCGGCCATGACGTGGGTAGCATCCAGTTCTCGTTGTCGCACCGACGGGCGCCTGCCCGAGCCGTCGCGCCGCCCGGTGCATGTGATACACTGATTCCATGCGCACGATTTTCAGCATCATGACCGACGCCATCGCCTACGGCATGGTGCTGTTCATCATCTCGATCGGCCTGTCGATCATGATGGGGCTGATGCGGGTGGTGAACCTGGCCCACGGCGCCTTCGCCATGATCGGCGGCTACCTCGCGTCCTACGCCATCCGCGATCTCCACGTGAACTACGGCGTGGCGATTGCTCTCGCCGTGGTTGGCACCATCATCGTCTCGATCCCGTTCGAACTGCTGCTGTACCGGCGCATCTACCGCAAGTCCGACCCGCTGATCCAGGTGCTGATGACCATCGGCATGACCTTCTTCATCATCGGCGTCGTCAATTTCGTGTTCGGGCCGTCGCTGAAATCGATCCCGCTGCCGCCGGCGCTGTCCGGCCCGCTCGACATCGGCTTTCGCATGCTGCCGACCCACCGCGTGTTCGTGATCGGCTGCGGCGCGGTGACGGCGCTGGCGCTCTGGCTCCTGATCGAGAAGACCGAGTTCGGCATCCGGCTGCGCGCCGCCGTCGACCACAGCGCCATGGCCGACGCGCTCGGCATCCGCACCGAAGTGATCTACGCGGCGACCTTTGCGCTGGCGATCGGGCTCGGCGCCTTCGGCGGGGTGGTGGGCGCCGAGATCCTGCCGATCGAGCCGTTCTACGCGCTGCGCTACATGGTGACGTTCCTGGTGGTGGTGTCGGTCGGCGGCGCCGGCTCGATCCTCGGCGCGCTGTCGGCTTCGCTCTTGCTCGGGCTCGCCGATACCACCGGCAAATACCTGGCGCCGGAATTCGGCGAGTTCTTCTTCTACCTCACCGTGATCGCCATCGTGCTGCTGTTTCCCCACGGCCTGTTCGGCAGGTCGCACGCATGAGCGGGACCATGGCGACCGCTGCCGCCGAGCCATCCCGCACGCTTGCCTTCGCGCGCGAAGCCGTCGGGGCGGTCGCCATCGCCGCGCTGGGCGCGGCTGGCTACTTCATGTTTCCGGACGACCTGGCGTTCCTGACCCGGCTGATCGGCATCAGCCTCCTGGTGCTGTCGCTCGATCTCGTCACCGGCTATTGCGGCGTCGCCACGCTCGGCCAGGCGGCGCTGTTCGGCGTCGCCGCCTACGCCGCCGGCAACGCCTGCCTCGACGGCATCACCGATCCGGTGGCGCTGGTCGGCGTCGGCCTCCTCGCCGGCGCGCTGACCGGGCTCGCCTCCGGCGCGCTGATCGCCCGCGTCCGCGGCCTGCCGCAGCTGGTGCTGTCGATCGCCATCGGCCAGCTCGTCGCCGCGCTCGCCAACAAGCTGTCGTCGCTCACCGGCGGCAGCGACGGCCTGTCCGGCTTCGCGCCGGGCAAGGTGTTCGGGCTCTACGGCTTCGACATGTACAGCCGCACCGCCTACCTGTTCTCGCTCGCCGTGCTGGTGATCGTGCTGGCGGCGCTGTCGCGCTTCGTGCGCTCGCCGTTCGGGCTGCTCTGCCGCGGCATCAAGGACGACGCCCTGCGCGCGCAGATGATCGGGGTCTCGGTCTATCCGCGCCTCGTGATCATGTACGGCGTCTCCGGCGCGGTGGCCGGCGTCGGCGGCGCGCTCACCGCCATCGCCACCGGCGTGGTCGGGCTCGACAGCGTCGGCTTCGAGCGCTCCGCGGAAGTGCTGGTGATGCTGGTGCTCGGCGGCGCCGGGCACCTGTGGGGGGCGCTCGCCGGCGCGGTGATCTTCCAGATCTTCGAGCACATCGTCTCGGCCGAGAACCCGTTCCACTGGCTGGCCCTGGTCGGCCTGCTGCTGATCCTGATCGTGGTGTTCGCGCCGCGCGGCCTGATCCAGCCGGTGCTGGCGCTGGCCGAGCGGATCCGGCGCCGCCGCGAAGCCGGGGAGGGCGGTTCATGAACTCGCAGCCCGCAGCCCCGCTGCTGGAGGCGCGCGCGGTGAACCGCTCCTTCGGCGGGCTGCGCGTCACCCATGACGTCAGTTTCAGCCTCGGCGCGGGCGACCGCGTCGCGCTGATCGGGCCGAACGGCGCCGGCAAGACCACGCTGGTCAACCTGATCACCGGCGCCATCGCCCCGAGCGCCGGCCGCTTCTTCATGGCCGGTGCCGACATCACCGCGCTCGGCATCCCCGCCCGCGTCCATCGCGGGCTGGTGCGCACCTTCCAGGTGACGCGGCTGTTCGCCAACCTGACGGTGGCCGACAATGTGGCGCTGGCGATCATGCAGCGCCGGCGCATCACCCGGCGGTTCTTCTCGGCGGCCACCGAGCGGCCGGAGGTGCGCGCCGAGTGGCGCGAGATTCTCGGCCGGCTCGGGCTGGAGCGTCTCGCCTACCGCAAGGTGGTCGAGCTCGCCTACGGCCAGCAGCGCCTGATCGAGCTGGCGATCGGGCTCGCGCTGCAGCCGAAGGTGCTGCTCTTGGACGAGCCCGCCGCCGGCGTGCCCCACGACCAGGCGCCGAAGATTCTGGACGCGATCGCGCAGCTGCCACCGGAGATCGCGGTGATGATGATCGAGCACGACATGGACCTGGTGTTCAGCTTCGCTCGCCGCGTGCTGGTCTTGGCCGACGGCCGGCTGATCTTCGAGGGTTCGCCCACCGAGGTCACCGCCGACCACGAGGTGCGCCGTGCCTATCTCGGGAGCTATGCCGATGCCCGCCGCGCCCCTTGAGATCAAAGGCCTCAGCGCGGGCTACGGCCCGATCCGCATCATCGAGGATGTCTTGCTTTCCGTGCGCGCCGGCGAGCGGCTCGCGGTGCTCGGCCGCAACGGCATGGGCAAGACCACGCTGCTGGCGACGCTGATGGGGCTCACGACCCGCCACGCCGGCGAGATCCGGATCGACGGTCTCGATGTCGGCAACTGGCGCACCTCGGCGCGCGCCGAGCTCGGCATCGGCTACGTGCCACAGACCCGCGACATCTTCGCCTCGCTGACGGTGGAGGAAAACCTGCGCACCGGGCTGAAGGGCCGGCCGGCTGCTGCCATCGCGGAAGCCTACGAGATGTTTCCGCGGCTGCGCGAGCGGCGGCACAATTACGGCCAGCAACTCTCCGGCGGCGAGCAGCAGATGCTGTCGATGGCGCGCACGCTGCTGGGCAGGCCGTCGATCCTCTTGCTCGACGAACCGCTGGAGGGGCTGGCGCCGGTGATCTGCGACGAGCTGATGGCGACGCTGATCCGGCTGGCAGAGACCGGCGAGATGACCATCATCCTGGTGGAGCAGCAGATCGAGCGGGCATTGGATTTCGCCGACGCCGTGGTGGTGATGGAGCGCGGCCGCGTCAGCTGGTCAGGCGCGCCCGAGGTGCTGCGCACCGACCGCGCGCTCGGCGAGCGGCTGGTCGGGGTCGGCGCGCTCGGCGGCGCGGGAGCGTGAAGCCGGAAATGGCGGCTCCGTCCCGCGCCCGATCAGCGCGGGCGCCGTTCGGCAATTAGCCGCGCCCGTCGGTTCTGACGATCAGGAACGGTCCGTCGGCAACGTAGCAGTTGGCGTCTTCGTCCTGTCCTTCGCGGGCCACTGTTCGGAAAGCGGCGGCAGTGGAGTTTCCTTGCCCGTCATGCGCTCGACGGCGATCGCGTACACGGTGATGGCATCGAGCCGCGGGAAGAACCCCTTGGGTCGTTTTG
>JBKQQE010000210.1:0-2694 GCA_052326245.1 Xanthobacteraceae bacterium
CTTCGGCGCGGCGGAACTCAAGCTCGGCGGCAAGCACCAGCAGACCGTGCGGATCGTCCGCACCGACGGGAGGCCGCAGTCGTGACGGATACTCCCCATGACGAGGAAGGCGGGCCACCTGAAGGCAGCCGCCCCGCCCAGGAGATGCGGCTGCGATCGAGTCGACCGCCCGTCACCCGGCTATCGCGAAAAGTGCTCCTCGGCCTGGGGGCCGCCGCGGCGATCGGCATCGGCAGCGCGTTGTTCTTCGCCTTGAAGCCTCAGCAACAAACCACTGGCTCCGAGCTCTACAACACCAATAATCGCAACACGCCGGACGGCTTGGCAAACCTGCCACACGATTATACGGGACTGCCCAAGCCGGTGCCCCAACTCGGTCCGCCGCTACCCGGCGATCTCGGCCGGCCGATCCTCAACGCGGGCGCGCCCGCGCCCGGCATGCCGACGCCGGCAGCGGGCCCGACTCCGGAGCAACAGCGAATCGCCCAGGAAATGGAGGCGGCGCGGACCAGCCATTTGTTCGCCACCACCAATGTCGGACAGCCGGTCGCGGCCGCAGCGCCAGCGCCAGGCACAATGCCGGCCCCGCCCGCGACCGCGAGCACCTCGGATCTGACCTCGCAGGACCACAAGCTTGCTTTCCTCAACGGCAACATTGATCGACGGACCACAAGCCCTGACCGTGTCCAGGCACCCGCCAGCCAATATGTGCTGCAAGCCGGAGCCGTGATCCCGGCGTCTCTCATCACCGGCCTGCGCTCGGACTTGCCAGGCGAGGTCACAGCCCAAGTGACCGAAGACGTCTATGACAGTCCCACCGGGAAATTCCTGCTGATCCCGCAAGGCGCGCGGCTCCTAGGGCAATACGATGCGCAGATCGCGTTTGGACAATCGCGCGCGCTTCTTGTCTGGAACCGCCTGATCATGCCGAACGGCAAATCCATTGTGTTGGAACGTCAGCCTGGCGCCGATCCCGAAGGCTATGCCGGGCTTGAGGATGAGGTCGACAATCACTGGGGCATGCTGTTCAAGGCCGCAATCCTTTCCACGCTTCTAAGCGTCGGTGCAGAAGCGGGCACCAGCGACAGCGAGAACAATCTGGCGCAGGCGATCCGACAAGGAGCCTCGCAGAGCTTCAATCAAGTCGGGCAGCAGGTTGTTGGACGTTCCCTGAATATCCAGCCGACCATCACGATCCGGCCGGGATTCCCGGTCCGGGTGCTGGTCACCCACAACCTTGTGCTCGAACCCTATCGCGGATAAGGAGTCGGCAATGGCGAAGCTAAAGCTCGCTGCGATCGAAGACGACAAGCCGGTGAAGCTCGCGATCGAATTGCCAGCAGCGGTGCATCGTGACCTCGTTGCCTATGGCGCAGTGCTCGCTCGCGAGACGGGTCAAGCGTCCATCGAACCGGCAAAGTTGATCGCGCCGATGTTGGCCCGTTTCATGGCGACGGATCGCGCCTTTTCAAAGCTGCGGAAAAAACCGATCTGACGCCGAACGCCCCCTGTGACCGCGCGGCATCCCGCATGAAGGCGATAAACCGCCCGACAACGGCGTCCTCGGAATCCGCAGCCCAGGCCAGCTTGACCTGGACGCAGGCGTTGTTCTCGGCGATCGGTCTGAAGACCACGCCCGGAAACAGGACCTGGGACTGGCTCTCCGTCGCGAGTGTGATTCCGAACCCGGCGGCGATGAGGCCGAATACCGACTGTTTTCCGGCGGGGTGCGGGTGAAAGGGCACGCCGATCCCGAGCAGGGACGCATAGAACTCGCGCGTCGCGTGGCTGTCCGCCCAATCCTGAACAAGAACCGTCTCGTTTCGAAGCGCGCTCCAATCAACAGTCTCCCGCTCGGACAGAGGATGATCGATCGGCAAAGCCGCAAACAGCCGCTCGCAATATAAGGGCTCGGTCACAACATTAGGCCATGCACCGTATCCGGCCAGCAGCGCCACATCCAACCGACGCGCCTCGATCGCCGTGTAGAGGTCGTGGTCGCTCATCTCGTAAAGCGTCAGCGCCACCCTGGGGTGGTCGCTATGCCACCTCGCCAGCAAGGTCCGAAGCGGCTCGCCGACCGGCGGCATGCGCACGCCCAATCGAAACTCACCGGCCTTGCCAACCCCGTTGCACCGCGCCGCCTTCGTCACCGCCTCAAGAGCCGCCAGCATCCTACGAACCTCTACCATCACCGTGACCCCGCCCGATGTCAGCCTGACGCCGGAGCGACTGCGCTCGAGGAGCGTCAATCCGAGCTCATCTTCGAGCGCCGCAACGCGCCGGGTCAGAGTTGAAGCATTGACCCCGAGGTGAGCGGCCGCCTTGGTGAAACTTCCAGCTTCCACGACCGCAAGCAAATACCGAAGGGCCGGGAGTTGCATCAGAGCTCACTCCCGCCGTGTCAAAGACACGATGGGCTCCTCTGCGCGGATGCGACCGACCCTCGCTTTTCGCCGCACCCGTCCAGCAACGACGCTGCAGGTTCGGCCCGAACGGCGCGGCCTGAGGGACGGCCTTTGAACGCCGCGGGTTTCACAGCAAATTGCGCGCCCGCCTCTGAGAGCGCCTAGGCAGGCCGCCATTGCTTTGGAAAGGTTTATCGGCGAGGCTTGTGCAGAGCCAAGATGTGCTGGCGCTGTGTCACTGTTGTAAACCACCATTGCTTGCCTCGCTGACCAGGGGCCAAGGCCT
>JBKQQE010000211.1:0-6729 GCA_052326245.1 Xanthobacteraceae bacterium
TTTTGAGTCCTCCCTCCCCCCTTGTGGGGGAGGGCCGGGGAGGGGGGTAAACCGCATGCTCTGAAATTGATGTGAGGGTGTCGTGAGCGACCTGTCGCGCTGCGGATTCTCCGCCACCCCCCCTCCCAAACCCACCCCCACAAGGGGGGAGGGAACAGTTTATTGCCGGAGAATTTCAGTAGCAAAAACGAAACAATTCGGCCGACCAGTGAACAGTCGGGACCGACACAAGATGTGTGAATGTCGTAGCGGGGGCGCCGCCCCGGCCGACAGGTGACAGCAGCCGCCGATGCTGGTTTTCCGTTCAACCTTCGTCGCACGCCCAGGATTTGGGCGGCACTCGACTTGAACGACTGCGGCGAAAGCGTTAACAGCCTTGCCAGCGCCCGCAAGGCGCGCTTGCAGGCATTCCCTTCCTCACCCCCCGCCGGGTTCTAAAGGACAGTTTCCCATGGCACGCAACAAGATTGCTTTGATTGGTTCAGGTCAGATCGGTGGCACGCTCGCGCACCTCGTCGGACTGAAGGAATTGGGCGACGTCGTGCTGTTCGACATCGCCGAGGGCGTGCCGCAGGGTAAGGCGCTCGACCTCGCCCAGTCGTCGCCGGTCGACGGCTTCGACTCCCGCCTCACCGGCGCCAATTCCTATGAGGCCATCGACGGCGCCGACGTGGTGATCGTCACCGCCGGCGTGCCGCGCAAGCCCGGCATGAGCCGCGACGACCTCTTGAGCATCAACCTCAAGGTCATGGAGCAGGTCGGCGCCGGCATCAAGAAATACGCCCCCAACGCTTTCGTGATCTGCATCACCAACCCGCTCGACGCCATGGTCTGGGCGCTGCAGAAGGCCTGCGGCCTGCCCGCCAAGAAGGTGGTCGGCATGGCCGGCGTGCTGGATTCGGCGCGCTTCCGCTATTTCCTCGCCGACGAGTTCAACGTCTCGGTCGAGGACGTCACCGCCTTCGTGCTCGGCGGCCACGGCGACAGCATGGTGCCGCTGGTGCGCTACTCCACCGTCGCCGGCATCCCGCTGCCCGACCTCGTCAAGATGGGCTGGACCTCGCAGGCGCGCATCGACGAGATCGTCGACCGCACCCGCAACGGCGGCGCCGAGATCGTCAACCTGCTGAAGACCGGCTCGGCGTTCTACGCCCCGGCCGCCTCCGCCATCGCGATGGCCGAGAGCTACCTGCGCGACAAGAAGCGGGTGCTGCCCTGCGCCGCGCATCTCAACGGCGAATACGGCGTCAAGGACATGTATGTTGGCGTGCCGGTGGTGATCGGCGCCAAGGGCGTCGAGCGCATCGTCGAGATCGAGCTCGCCGGCAAGGACCGCGAGGCGTTCGACAAGTCGGTCGCCGCGGTGCAGGGCCTGGTCGACGCCTGCCGCAAGATCGCACCCGACCTGCTCGGCAAGTAAGCTATCCGGCGGCGGCCCCTGCGGGCCGCCGCTTTCGTATTCACGTCATGCGATTTCACGTCCTCGGGGGCAGTCGATGAATATCCACGAATATCAGGCCAAGGCGTTGTTGAAGGAATTCGGCGTGCCGGTGTCGCGCGGCGTGCCGATCTTCAAGGCGTCGGACGCGGAAGCGGCGGCGAAGGAACTGGGCGGCCCGCTTTGGGTGGTGAAGAGCCAGATCCACGCCGGCGGCCGCGGCAAGGGCAAGTTCAAGGAAGCCAGCGCCGGCGACAAGGGCGGCGTGCGGCTCGCCAAGTCGGTCGACGAGGTCAAGAGCTTCGCGCAGCAGATGCTGGGCGCGACGCTGGTGACGATCCAGACCGGCGCCGCCGGCAAGCAGGTCAACCGGCTCTATATCGAGGAAGGCTCCGACATCGAGAAGGAGCTGTATCTCTCGGCGCTGGTCGACCGCGAGAGCTCGGAAGTGTCCTTCGTCGTCTCCACCGAAGGCGGCATGGACATCGAGGAGGTCGCGCACAAGACCCCCGAGAAGATCATCACCTTCTCGATCGATCCGGCGACCGGCGTGATGCCGCATCACGGCCGCACCGCGGCGCGGGCGCTCGGGCTCAAGGGCGAGCTCGCTAAACAGGTCGAAAGCCTGATCACCAAGCTCTACACCGCGTTCGTCGCCAAGGACATGGCGATGCTGGAGATCAACCCGCTGATCATCACCAAGCAGGGCGACCTGCGCTGCCTCGACGCCAAGGTGTCGTTCGACTCCAACGCGCTGTACCGGCATCCCGACGTGGTGGCGCTGCGCGACACCAGCGAGGAAGACGCCAAGGAAATCGAGGCCTCGAAATACGACCTCGCCTATATCGCGCTCGACGGCACCATCGGCTGCATGGTCAATGGCGCGGGTCTGGCGATGGCGACGCTGGACATCATCAAGCTGTACGGCGAGACGCCGGCCAACTTCCTCGATGTCGGCGGCGGCGCCTCGGAGGAGAAGGTTACCGCCGCGTTCAAGATCATCACCGCCGACCCCAACGTGAAGGGCATCCTGGTCAACATCTTCGGCGGCATCATGAAGTGCGACGTCATCGCCCGCGGCGTCATCGCCGCGGTGAAGACGGTCGGCCTCAAGGTGCCGCTGGTGGTGCGCCTGGAGGGCACCAACGTCGCCGAAGGCAAGAAAATCATCAGCGAATCCGGGCTCAACGTCTTGCCCGCCGACGATCTCGACGATGCCGCGCAGAAGATCGTGAACGCCGTGAAGGGGAAGTGAGCCGATGTCCGTGCTGATCGACAAGAACACGAAAGTCATCACCCAGGGCTTCACCGGCAAGAACGGCACCTTCCATTCCGAAGGCGCGCTGGCCTACGGCACCAAGCTGGTCGGCGGCACCTCGCCAGGCAAGGGCGGCTCGACCCATCTCGGCCTGCCGGTGTTCGACACCGTCGCAGAAGCGCGCGAGAAGACCGGCGCCGACGCCTCGGTGATCTACGTGCCGCCGCCTGGCGCGGCGGATGCGATCTGCGAGGCGATCGCCGCGGAAATTCCGCTGATCGTCTGCATCACCGAGGGCATTCCGGTGCTCGACATGGTGAAGGTGAAGCGGGCGCTGTCCGGCTCCAGGTCGCGGCTGATCGGGCCGAACTGCCCGGGCGTCGTCACCGCCGGCGAAAGCAAGATCGGCATCATGCCGGCCAATATCTTCAAGCCCGGCAATGTGGGCATCGTGTCGCGCTCCGGCACCCTGACCTATGAGGCGGTGTTCCAGACCACCCAGGAAGGGCTCGGCCAGACCACGGCGGTGGGCATCGGCGGCGATCCGGTCAAGGGCACCGAATTCATCGACGTGCTCGAACTGTTCCTGGCCGACCCGAAGACCGAATCGATCGTCATGATCGGCGAAATCGGCGGCTCCGCCGAGGAAGACGCCGCCCAATTCCTCCGCGACGAGGCCAAGCGCGGCCGCAAGAAGCCGATGGTCGGCTTCATCGCCGGCCGCACCGCCCCTCCCGGCCGGCGCATGGGCCACGCCGGCGCCATCATCTCCGGCGGCAAGGGCGACGCCGGCTCGAAGATCGCGGCAATGGAAGCCGCCGGTATCACGGTATCGCCGTCGCCGGCGCGCCTCGGCCACACGCTGGCGCAGCTGCTCGGTAAATAACCCCCGGGGAGCAATGCCGCGGTTGCGAACGAAATCGAGCGCCGGAGCGATCCGGCGCTCTTTTTTGTGACCTTGGACGAAGGGATTACCCTGCAATAAACATCCGCGATTTGAAGGACTTGAGGCGACCAATCCACCCTAAGAAATGATTTAATTTTCAGTTCTTCGCTCTTTTCGGCGGGTACGTCCGCACTAAATAAGGTAAAGGATGCTCGAAGCGCCCAGATGGCTCAGCCATCCGGGTTTTTTTCTCCGCACTTTGCTTCGCGCGACGCTCCAAGACGCCTCAAGACGCCCCAAAAAGCAATTCAGGACGCGAATATGTCTCGCCAGGACGCGAATGCCGCTTTCGCCCTTACCTCCTTCCTCTACGGCGGCAACGCCGCCTATATCGACGAGCTCTACGGCCGCTACGAAGCCGATCCCGCCTCGGTCGACCCCGAGTGGCGCGAATTCTTCAAGAGCCTGAAGGATCAGCCGGCCGACGTGGCGCGCAATGCCCAGGGGCCATCGTGGGAGAAGAGCAACTGGCCGCTGGCGCCCAACGACGACCTGACCAACGCGCTGGACGGCAACTGGGCGCAGGCCGAGAAGGCGATCGCCACCAAGCTGCAGGCCAAATCCCAGGCCGTGGCCCAGGCCGCGGGCAAGGGCACGCTGACCGCCGCCGACCTGCAACAGGCGACCCGCGATTCGATCCGGGCCTTGATGCTGATCCGCGCCTACCGCATGCGCGGCCACTTCCACGCCAATCTCGATCCGCTGGGGATCGAGGGCCAGAAGGACCACGAGGAGCTCGATCCGCGCTCCTACGGCTTCACCGACGCCGACTACGACCGCAAGATCTTCCTCGACCACGTGCTCGGCCTGGAATTCGGAACGCTGCGCGAGATCGTCGCGATCTGCAAGCGCACCTACTGCCAGACGCTCGGCGTCGAGTTCATGCACATCTCCAATCCGCAGCAGAAGGCCTGGATCCAGGAGCGGATCGAGGGTCCGGACAAGGAAATCAGCTTCACCCGCGAAGGTCGCCGCGCCATCCTGATGAAGCTGGTCGAGGCGGAAGGCTTCGAGAAGTTCTGTGACCTGAAATTCACCGGCACCAAGCGTTTCGGTCTCGACGGCGGCGAATCGCTGATCCCCGCGCTCGAACAGATCATCAAGCGCGGCGGCAATCTCGGCGTGAAGGAAATCGTGGTCGGCATGCCGCACCGCGGCCGCCTCAACGTGCTGACCCAGGTCATGGGCAAGCCGCACCGCGCGCTGTTCCACGAATTCAAGGGCGGCTCCGCCAATCCCGACGAGGTCGAGGGCTCCGGCGACGTCAAGTACCATCTCGGCGCCTCCTCCGATCGCGAGTTCGACCACAACAAGGTGCATCTGTCGCTGACCGCGAACCCCTCGCACCTGGAGATCGTCGACCCGGTGGTGCTCGGCAAGGTCCGCGCCAAGCAGGACCAGCACGGCGATCCGCCGGACCAGCGTATCTCGGTGCTGCCGCTGCTGATGCATGGCGACGCGGCGTTCGCCGGCCAGGGCGTGGTGGCGGAATGCTTCGGGCTATCGGACCTGAAGGGCTACCGCACCGGCGGCTCGATCCACTTCATCGTCAACACCCAGATCGGCTTCACCACCTATCCGCGCTATTCGCGCTCCTCGCCGTATCCGTCCGACGTGGCGAAGATGATCGACGCGCCGATCTTCCACGTCAACGGCGACGACCCGGAAGCGGTGGTGTTCGCCGCCAAGGTCGCGATCGAGTACCGGCAGAAATTCCACAAGCCGGTCGTGATCGACATGTTCTGCTATCGCCGGCACGGCCACAACGAGGGCGACGAGCCGGCGTTCACCCAGCCGCTGATGTACAAGAAGATCGCCACCCATCCGACCACGCTGGAGATCTATTCCCGGCGCCTGATTGGCGACGGCGTGATCACCGAGGGCGAGGTCGATAAGGCCAAGGCCGACTGGCGCGCGCGGCTCGACGCCGAGCTCGAGGCCGGCACCGGCTACAAGCCCAACAAGGCCGACTGGCTCGACGGCAAATGGGCCGGCTTCAAGGTCGCCGATCTCGACGAGGATCCGCGCCGCGGCATCACCGGCGTCGACGCCGCGACACTGAAGGAGATCGGCCGCAAGATCACCAAGGTCCCGGACGGCTTCCGCGTTCACCGCACGGTGCAGCGGTTCCTGGAAAACCGCGCCAAGGCGATCGACAGCGGGCAGGGCATCGACTGGGCCACCGGCGAGGCGCTGGCGTTCTGCACGCTGATGGAGGAAGGCTTCCACGTCCGGCTGTCGGGCCAGGACAGCGAGCGTGGCACCTTCTCGCAGCGCCATTCGGTGCTGTTCGACCAGGAGGACGAGAGCCGCTACACCCCGTTCAACCACCTGTCCGAGAAGCAGGGCCACTACGAGGTCATCAACTCGCTGCTGTCGGAAGAAGCGGTGCTCGGGTTCGAGTACGGCTACTCGATGGCCGAGCCCAATGCGCTGGCGATGTGGGAAGCGCAGTTCGGCGATTTCGCCAACGGCGCGCAGGTGGTGTTCGACCAGTTCATTTCGTCGGGCGAGCGCAAGTGGCTGCGGATGTCCGGCCTGGTCTGCCTGTTGCCCCACGGCTACGAAGGCCAGGGCCCCGAGCATTCGTCGGCGCGGCTCGAGCGCTTCCTGCAGATGTGCGCCGAGGACAACATGCAGGTCGCCAACTGCAGCACGCCGGCGAACTATTTCCACATCCTGCGCCGCCAGCTCAAGCGCGAGATCCGCAAGCCGCTGATCCTGATGACGCCGAAATCGCTGCTGCGCCACAAGCGCGCGGTGTCGACGCTCGACGAAATCAGCGCCGGCACCTCGTTCCACCGCGTGCTGCGCGACGATGCGGAAAAGGGCGGCGACTTCAAGCTGGTGCCGGACGACCAGATCCGCCGCGTCGTGCTGTGCTCGGGCAAGGTCTATTACGACCTCTACGAGGACCGCGAGAAGCGCGGCGCCAACGACGTCTACATCCTGCGGGTCGAGCAACTCTACCCGGTCCCGATGAAGGCGCTGGTGCAGGAGCTGTCGCGGTTCAAGACGGCCGAGATGGTGTGGTGCCAGGAAGAGCCGCGCAACATGGGCGCATGGCACTTCATCGAGATCTACATG
>JBKQQE010000212.1:0-2755 GCA_052326245.1 Xanthobacteraceae bacterium
GGCACCACATTGGCGGCGAGCGAGATGCATCCGTCGCCGCCCTGCGCCAGATAGCCGAACGCCGTGACGTCATCCCCGGAGAGCAGCCTGAAGTCCGGCCGCAGCAGCCGCTTGAGCCGCAGCGGACGGCCGAGATCGCAGCTGCCGTCCTTCAGACCGACGAACTGCGCCGATGCAGCGAGCTGCGCCACCGTTTCGTCGGCGATGCCTCGCACCGTTCGCGACGGAACGTCCTGCAGAATGATCGGCAGGCTTGTGGCGTCGGCGATGGCGCGAAAGTGGTGGTAGATCCCCGATTGCATCGGCGTGTTGTAGTAGGGCACCACGGCGATCAGCGCGTCGGCCCCCGCAGCCTCCGCCTGGCGCGCCAATTCGATCGCGTGAGCGGTCGAATTGGACGAGACCCCTGCGACGACCGCAAGGTGCCCACGCGCTTGCGCCGTGACGGCGCCGACGAGCTCCCGGTGCTCGGCGAGCGTCAGCGTCGAGGCTTCGCCCGCCATGTCCGCGACCACGACCGCCGGCGCGTCGGCGGCGATCTGGCGTCGGCACAGCGCCGCCAGCGCCGTCCAGTCGATCTGGCCGCCGGCATCGAACGGCGTCGGCAGATCCGGGATATAGCCGGCCAACCAGGCGCCGACGGCCTGTCTTGCTGCAGTCATGGACGTTCGTCCCGCGATTGCGAGCTGCGTGTCTGGATGCTGTTTCGGGAGCTTTGAGGCGTCACGGTCGCCGCTGGTCCGTCTTCGCCCGCTATGCCGCCTGTCGCACGGCCTCGTCGCCGTCGACGGCGCATTGTGGGGCGGACGACGATGGGCGTCCAAAAATCTGTAATTCGATGATGTCGGGCGTCGAGATGACGGCGGCCGGATTGTGCCCGTTTTCAAACATCGCGTAGCTCACGGCGGCCGCATGGCTGACGAACAGGCCGCCATAGAGACCGTTGCGGTCCTGGGCCACCCAATGGCCGCGGCTATTCCTGCCGACAAGGAAAACAACCTGGCTCGGCGAGGGAGGTTCGGCTTGCTTCACGATCTTCACGATTAAGTCTCCTGATCAATGGCTGTGTGGTCTTCGGCCGGGTTAACGATTCTGTCGGTCAACCCGTGGCTCCCAAGATCTGCCCGCTCGCATAGGAATGCGAGCCGGATCCCGGCGCGCTCTCATATAAACGTCATAAGAACGGCGGCAGGTAATCGTCCGGGCGAGACATTATGATCATGACGCGGCGTGCGCGGTTTGCCGCACGACACCTGGCATCGATCTCTCGGCCGGAATTGGAAGGACCGGGACTGGAAAGCGAGACGGTTCACAACATGGAAATATCGCGGGAGCATAAAGGAGCGGGCCTGTCCGCCCCTGCCACGCGATTGCTATAGCGGTGGTCGTTGCGGCCCAATAGCGGGTGGCGCCACGGCGGTCACCGATCGCAACGCAACAACAAAAAATCCATGCGCTGAAACAATGGCTTGGCAGCTGTCGCGACGGTGACGGCGCCCACCGCCCGTTACCGCTTATATGGAATTCATATAATATTGGGTCCCGCCCTATCTCGAAATCCAATACGCGGGATGGCACTTCGACGTTGATCTGGGGCAACAGGCACCGCCAACGCGGATGCCACGCTGCGGCGTATTTCAATCTCACGCGACGGCGGCAGACTCAAGGAGACTCTCATGTGGGACCTGATCATGGTGGCCATCGGCCTCGGCCTGTTCGCCTTGTCGATCGGCTATGCCTATGCCTGCGACAGACTTTGAGGAGATCGCCATGTTGTTCGACTACACGCTGGCCGGCATCGTATCCGCGGGGCTTCTGATCTACCTGACCTACGCGCTACTGCGGCCCGAGCGCTTCTAACGCACGCCTCCGACGAGCTTCCGCAACGCGCGCCATGCGCCGGAAGCAGCTCACGAAATCAAAGGCAATCACCATGACATTTGTTGGCTGGGTTCAGATCCTGTTGTTCTGCGCGATCATCGTCGCCATGGCGAAGCCGCTCGGCGGCTACATGACAAAGGTCTTCGAAGGCGAAGCCACCTTTCTGTCTCCGGTGCTGCGGCCCGTCGAGACGGCGATCTATTGGATCGGCGGCGTGGATCCGAAGCGTGAGCAGCACTGGCTCACCTATGTCGTGGCCATGCTGCTGTTCCACGTCGGCGGCTTTGCGATCCTGTACGCCCTGATGCGCCTGCAGGCGGTGCTGCCGTTCAATCCCGCGGGACAATCGGCGGTCGCCGAGGATCTGTCCTTCAACACCGCGGTCAGCTTCATCACCAACACCAACTGGCAGAACTACGGCGGCGAAAGCACGCTGTCCTATCTGGTCCAGATGCTGGGCCTGACGCACCAGAACTTCCTGTCGGGCGCGACCGGCGTCGCCATCGCGATGGCGCTGGTCCGCGGCTTTTCCCGCGCCTCCGCCCGCACCGTCGGCAATTTCTGGGTCGACGTCACGCGCTGCACCCTCTACGTCCTGCTGCCGATCTGCATCATCTATTCGCTGTTCCTGGTGTGGCAGGGAATGCCGCAGACGCTCGGCGATTACGTCGATGCGACGACGCTGGAAGGCGCCAAACAGACCATCGCGGTCGGTCCGGTGGCCTCCCAGGTGGCGATCAAGATGCTGGGCACCAATGTCAGGCCGCGGTCTCCGGCCTGAAGCTCGCAGATCCGCTGCACGAACCCGGCGAAGCCGACCCACGGATCGGCGGCGGCCAGGGCCTGCTCGGCGGCCTCGGCGTACTCGGCGACC
>JBKQQE010000213.1:0-9822 GCA_052326245.1 Xanthobacteraceae bacterium
CCGGCGGCGCCGCCGGCACGACGATATCGGCCACCTTCGCCCGGCAGGCCTCGGCGTCGCGCAGTTCGAGCGCACGCTGGCCGTAGCCGATCGCCGCTTCGGTGCGGCCGGTGTAGAAATTCGCCACCTTCAGCGCGTCGAGCACGGTGGTGTCCTCGCCGTGGCGATCGAGATAGGCGAGCGCGCGGGTGATGGCGTCGTCGAAGCGCTTCATGTTGCTGAGCGTCGCCACCACGAACATGGCGGCCTGGGCGTTGTCGGGCAGCCGCTGCGACAGCTCCTCGGCCAGCGCCAGCGCCGGTGCCCAGTCGCGCTTGTGGAAGAAGGCGTCGAACAACAGCTGTTTGGCGACGAGATCATCGGGTGCGGTGACGATGACCCGGCACAGCCGCCCGATCGCCTCGTCGTTGCGGCCGGCGCGCAGCAGCGCCTGGACGTCGGCGTGCGGCAGCGTCCCCGACGTCGTGCCCGCGCTCGCCATCACTGCCCCCGCCTTCCCAGCCGCCGCCGGCGTGGATGACGCGGCCGCCCCAGCGGCGGTCGTGTCACATCGCGCGGACGCTGACGATGAAGCCGTCGACCTCGCGCTTCAGCGTCTCGGCCTGCTGCGACAGGTCGACCGCCGACTCGCGGGCGTCGTTGGCCATCCGTCCGGTTTCGGCGGACGTCGAGGTAATCTGCACGATGTGGTTGGAAACGTCGAGCGTCCCGCGCGCCGCGTCCTGGACGCTGCGGGCGATACCCTGGGTCGCGGTCCGCTGCTGGGCGGTGTCGACCTCGATGCCGGTCATGATCGCGCTGATCTCGGCGATGGTGTTGGAAATGTCGTCGATCGCCCCGCGGGTCTCCGCGGTGATGCTCTGGATGCCGGCGACCTGCATCGAGATTTCCTCGGTCGCCTTGCTGGTCTGGTCGGCCAGGTTCTTGACCTCGGAGGCGACCACGGCGAAGCCCTTGCCGGCTTCGCCGGCGCGGGCCGCCTCGATGGTGGCGTTGAGCGCCAGCAGATTGGTCTGGGAGGCGATGTCCTGCACCAGCTGGACCACGGTGCCGATCTTGTTGGCGCCCTCCGAGAGGGTGTGGATGGTGTCGCGCGTCTTCTGGCTGCGCGCCGCCACCGCTTCCGCCCGCTGCGTGGCGTCGGTGACGCGCTGGCTGATGGCGCCGATCGAGGTGGTCAGCTCCTCGGTCGAGCCGGCCACCGTCTGCACGCTGGAGGAGGCCTGGCTGGCGGCGCTGGCGACCGCGTTGGCCTTGCTGGAAGTCTCGTTGGCGGCCCGCGACAGCGTCTCGGCGTTGCTCTTGAGCCGCACCGCGGAGGCGGCGACGCTGCCGACCACGTGCGCCACCAGGTCGTTGAAGGCATGGATCTTGTCGTCGAGATAGCGGGTGCGCTCGCCCTGCTTCTCGGCCTCGCGCAGCTTCTGTTCGTTGAGGCGCTGGCGCTCGATGCCGTTGGTCTTGAACACCTCCAGCGTGGCGGCGAGGCGGCCGATCTCGTTGGACTTGCCGAGCCCCGGGATCTGGGTGTCGTAGTGCTGGTCGGCGACCTGGCGCATCGCCGCCACGATCCTGGCGAGCGGCCCGAGAATACCGTTGCGCACGGCGAAATAGGTGATGGCGCAGACCGTCACGGCGACCACCCCGATCGCGGCGCAGGCGACCAGGAAGTACGAGAACGCGGTTTGCGCCTGGGCGTAGATCTGCAGCGCGTGCTCGCGGCCGGCGCCCGACAGCGCGCTGAAATCCGCCGACAGGCTGGTGATCTCGTTGTTCAGGTAGAGCACCGCGACAAAGCCGGTGCCGCCGCCGATGGCCAGCAGAAACAAGAGGGCCGACACCACCGCGCCGACCAGGAAGCGTATCGTCAGATCACTGTTGGAGAACATCGGCACTCGCTCGCGGGATGGAGGCTTTGACGGGCACCCGCAGCCTTAACGAAAAAGGTCAATATTTCGTGAAATTGGTTGCACCGGACGGCGGCGACGCGCCCGCGCGCGCAGCCAATTACGAAGCGATTCCAGGGCTGTCGACCGGACCCGCGACGGCGTTGCGCCCGCCTGGCGGCTCAGCCCGAAGGCCGGCGCAAATCGGACAGTTGGCATCGACCACGATTTGCCTGGCGACATCGGCGGGATTTGCGCGGGGCGGCCCGCTTCATCTGCTGAAACGGGACCCGACCTATCTGCCGGTTGAAAAGCAAGGGGATCCGGTTGCCCTGCTGCGGGCTCGCAAACACCGGGAAATGCGGATCCGGTGAAAGCAACCGGCGCCGGGCGTGAGCGTCGGTGCCGGAGCTGCCGCGGGCGCGCGCAGCCTAGCCGAACACATCCTGCAGCACGCCGGCCTTGATCACGGTAAGCCCGTCGATGTCGATGGTGGTGCCCATCATCGGCAGGTCGAAATGGCCGGCGGTGTAGCGCCCGGCGAATTCGTTGGCGCCGGTGGAGAACAGGAAGTTGCCGGAGACCGCGCGCAGCTCGGTGCCGTTGGTGTCGTTCTTGTCGTACATGGTCAGCGCCTCATAGCGGGCGCCCGGGTTCATGCCCCAGCCGACATGGGACACCGCATAGGCCTCGCGGTCGCCCCAGGCGGCGAGGTAGCGCTCCATCAACGCCGCATCGGTACCCTCGCCCTTGAGGTCGACGATGTAGTCGTCCTTCAGGGTGAGCCGGATCGGCGACGTCAGGTAGCGCTTGAAGGTGAGGTTGATGTCGCCGGGCGCCATCACCAGCGTGCCGTTGATGGTGCCGGGCTTCGGGAAGCTGACGATGATGCCGCCGGGCCAGTGCGCCAGCGTGCCGGGCCGGTCGGTCCAGCCCCAGACGCCGACGGTGGAGGCGCCGGTCATGTCGACGTCGAGGTCGGAACCGGCCGCCGACGTCACCTTCATCCGCCGGGCGCCGCGCAGCAGCTTCGCCGCCGCGCGCACGCGCTTTTCCAGCGCCAGGTCAGGAACCATGCGCTCGAGCGCCTCGGGATGCTCGTTGGAAATGTTGAGAATGCGCGCGCCGGCCTTGAGGATTTCCGGGGTCTCGGGGGCGTGCATCAGGCCCTCGATGGTACAGTCGACCACGAAGCCCGCCTGCTGCAGCGCGGAAACCACCGGGCCGAGGCGCCCGATCGCCTCGCTCGCTCCGGTCGAGCGCACCGGCACCGCATGGCGGTTGCGCGGGGTCGGCACTACGATATGAAAGGCACGGGCGCCGAGCCGCGCCAGCGCCAGTTCCGCGAGCTGCACGTTGAGCGCGCGGGACTGGGTCTCCGACAGGATCGCGGCGGTGTCGCCCGGCTTCACCGCGCAGCGCTCGAAAATCTCACAGAACGCGTCGATCCATTTCGCTTCGATCCGGTCGGCCGGCATGGCACCCTCGTGCTTAGAACTATCTTGGGATTGTCTTTGAAGACTAGGTCGAATTCTGTTATATGAAAAGGAATATTTTTAACTCTAAAACACAACGCCCGGAGCCGCTTTGGCCAGATCGATCGTGACCGCGACCGTCGCCCATGAGCCCGCCGCCCCGCTCGATGCGGCGACGCTGCGGCGCGCGCTCGGGCAGTTTCCGACCGGGGTCACCATCGTCACCGCGGCGCGCGGCGCCGATCTGCTCGGCATGACCGCCAACTCGTTTTCCTCGGTGTCGCTGGATCCGCCGCTGGTGCAGTGGAGCGTGGCGAAGTCGGCGCCGAGCCACGACGCCTTCGTCGCGGCGGAGGCCTTCGCCATTCATTTCCTCGGCGCCGACCACCGCGAGCTGGCGCTGCGCTTCGGCTCGCGCAACGCCGAGAAGTTCACCGGGATTCGCCATGCCGAAGGCATCACCGGCGCGCCGCTGTTGACCGAGCTCGCGCCGATCTTCGAATGCCGGACCTGGGCGCGCTATCCCGGCGGCGACCACACCATCCTGGTCGGCGAGGTGGTGCGGCTGGTCACCCGCCCCCACGACCCGCTGCTGTTTCATTCCGGCGTGCTGCGCGGCATCGATCAGCCCTCGACACAGCGCCGGCCGGTGCCGACGCCCGAGGGCTTCGTGCCGAACTATCTCGCCTATCTCCTGGCGCGCGCCAGCGTGGTGGTGTCCGGTGAATTCCACGCCCGGCTGAAGGACTGGAAGCTGTCGGTGCCGGAATGGCGCGTGCTCGCCTGCCTGATGGACGTCGAGGGCCTCTCGGTCGGCGAACTCGCCACCATGGCGCTGATGAAGCAGCCGCGGCTGACCAAGGTGCTCGACCGCATGGAGGCCGAGGGCCTGGTGGAGCGCCGCGGCACCGCCTCGGACCGCCGGCGCACGCCGATCCACCTGACGCCGAAGGGCCGCGCCACCGTGAAGCCGGTGCTGCGCGCGGCGCGGGCGCACGAGGCGGCGCTCTTGAAGAAATTCTCCGACGAGGAACGCGCGGTGATCAAATCCGCGCTCGATCTGCTGATCAGCGGCAGCGCGCAGCGGGAGTGAGGCGCGGCCGCCGGGCACCTTCACTCCTCGTCGAGACCGCCGACGTGCTTCTGGGTGTAGAGTTCCGCGCCGATCCGCTTCACCAGGTCGATCTGGGTTTCGAGGAAGTCGATGTGGTGCTCCTCGTCCTTCATCAGCGACTCGAAGATGTCGCGGGTGACGTAGTCCTTGACCTTGTGACAGTGGGTGGCGGCCTCTTCGTACAGGGCGCGCGCGGAATATTCCGCCTTCAGGTCACAGTCGAGAATTTCCGGAACGCTCTGGCCGATTTGCAGGGGATCGAGCACCTGCAGATTGGGAAAGCCGTCGAGAAAGATGATGCGGTCGATCAGCTTGTCCGCATGTTCCATCTCCTCGATGGATTCCTTGCGCCACTTCTTGCCGAGTTCCTTCAGGCCCCAGTTGTCGAGCATCCGGTAGTGCAGCCAGTACTGGTTCACCGCGGTCAATTCGTGCCGCAGCGCCCGGTTGAGATATTCGACGACCTTGGCATCGCCCTTCATCGCGGTCTCCTTGGATAAATCTGAACCTAGGAGACTAGCGCAATTCGGCGGGGATGAAAGCTCAGGCGCCGACCAATTCGTCGGCATCCTGCTTCTGGTGCTGGCAGCCGTCGACGCAGGCCCGCGCGCAGGGGCCGAGCGCGTCGGAAATGATCTGCTTGATGGAGCGCGCGCAGCGCCCGCATTCGGGATTGCAGCCGAGGCAGTCATAAACCTCGGCGGCGGTGCGGCGCAGCTCATCGTCGGCGTGGACCGCCGCGCGGATATCGTGATCACTCAGGACATTGCATGAACAGATGATCATGAAATCTCGTCGTCTTCTGGATCGTCGCGACCAGCGATACGGGGACTGCTTCCGATTTGCAAAAGCAAATATCGCAGTTTTGAGCTATTCCAATCCTTGATCCACGTCAAAACCGGCCGGTAATTCCGGCAGAATTGCCGGTACGCCGCCGATCCCGCTCCAGGATCTAGAAAACGGCGTGGAATCGGGCGGTAAAAATCGAAACCGGTCCGCGATCGGCGTTGTAGCCCGGGTTGGCGACGAACTGGTAGTCGAGGGTGAAGGTCGACCATTTGTCGATGCCGTAGGCATAATAGGCCTCGACAACCTGCTCCGGGCGATAGTCGAGCTGACCGTCGCCGATCAGGATCCCCCGGCCGCCGGCGGCGAAATACGCCCGGGCCTCGGGCGAGAGACCCTCGACCAGCCCCGCCACGCCGATCTTGTCGTCGGGACGCCCCCAGCCATGCCCCTTCAGCACCGCGCCGAACGACAGGCTTTCGTCGCAGTCGGTCCAGCCGATGAGTTCAACGAGCCCCGGACTCCAGCTCGCGCGCGAGAACACGCCCAGTTGCTCGGTCAGAGCCTGCTCCACGTTGACGACGAAGCCGTAGTTGGTACGCCCTTGCCGGGTCTGGGTGATGTCCGGATAGTTCGGGGCGGTGACCGGCATCGCGAGCGCGTCGGTATAGCTGCCCATATTGGCGAGATTCGCCCATCCCAACATGCGGAGTTTGCCCGGCTGCGAGAACAGCGCATAGCGCAGCTCCACCTCGCCGATGTATTCACCCCGCTCGGGAATATGCGTGTCGAAACTGTTGGAATTGGAAACGTCCGGCACCAGGAAATAGCCGGCGCGAACCGCCCAGGACTTCTGGTTCAGCTCCGCGGCCGCGCCCCAAGTGTAGCTGATCCTGTCCATGGTCAGGTCGTAGGAACCGCAGCAATACATATTCCAGTTGAGGAAATCCACGCGCGGATCGTGGGAATACGAATTACCGTCGAAGAGATCGATCACCGAGAACCTACCGGCGGTGACGGTGATCCGGGAGATGTCCTGTTTGCCGGCGAGCTGGTTCGGGCCGTCCTCGACGGTCTCCTGCTCGCCGCCGAGGCCGAAGGTCTGCCGCACGAACACGCGCGCGATATCCATGCGCGGCATCGGAAAATCCGACTTCTGCGCTTCTCCGTTCGGAAAGCCCGCGACCCCCAGCGTATTGCTGAGACCAAAGCCCTGCATGAGTTCGGGGTTGACGTAGACTTCGGTGCCATCCCACGGGCGATAGCCGATAAACGCGGTCGCGCTCGTGGTATTCTGAATCTGGCTGGCGCTCGAAAGGCTGTTCGCCCCCTGATAGGGCGAGCGGAAAGCGGGATATCCCTGCTCGACGTAGGTCAGTTGCCCGTGGATATTCCAGCTGTTGGGGTCGATTGCCCAAGGGCTGCCGGAGTTGCCGGCGTTGCCGGAATTTGCGGCAGCCGCTGTCCAGTCGAGTTTCCGATTGAGCCCAAGCCGAACACCCTGAAGATCGACCGCCGTCGATTCGTATCCGGTGCCCGACGGGAACGTGCCGCTGGTCCTTCCCAGGTGGTCGTAGAGATACTCCAGCTTCGCGGTCCAGCCCGGCGCGATGGCAAGTTCGGCACCCGCGCCCAGAGCCCAGCCGGTGCGCATCCGCAGCACCTTGTCCTCGCTGCCGGTCGCATTCGAGTCTTCAAGTAACCGCGCCTGCGACCAGGCGAATCCGCCGGTTGCGTAGACCAGCCAATGATCGAATGCGTAGCCGACCCGGCCGCGCCCCGACCCAACGAAATCAAGCTTCTCGGTGACGGCGCCGGACGGCGTGCCGCGCGACGCGACGATGCCGTCATCGAGATAGTTCGGAAACGAAATATCGCCTTCGACTCCGACAAGCAGTCGGGACGGCAGAAGGTAATTGTAGCCGACCTGAACCCCGCCGAAGAGACTGCCGAACGAGCCTTCGGCAGCGGTCGGGGCCGGATCGAACAGCGTGTCGCGCCCGTAGCCTCGGCTGTATCCGACGTGGCCCCCGACATAGAGCCCCGTCCAGTCGTAGAGGCCGGCCACCGGCGGCGCCTTCACGGGAAAGGCGGGATAGGGGGCAGGCAGATCGCCGGCCGCGAGCGGCCCGGCCGCAAGCGGCAGCATGGCGGCCACCGCGAGAGCCGTCCGGGGAATTCGTATCAAGCCTGCCACGCCCACTCCAGAACCGTCCGCGACATCCGTTGGTGGGCCACGCCCGACTGACGTTGTTGCAATTGATAAATATTCGCATCGACCTTCGATGCCGACGCGATAACAAGACCCATACGCATGTTCGGCCCTCAACACAAAGCCGCGCGCATTTCCTGGAACCGTTCTAAGCTGCTGATTTTCTTCTTAAATAATGCAGGCTTGAGGCCATTCCGCCCACCAAAACCACGGTTCAGGACGGGATTAGAATTGCTAGAATCTGCAACAGAATGATCCGGCGCGACGACCCGGGCTGGCGTGGCAACGCCCATGCAACTGTTCACTATTTGCGACTGCTTCTTATTCGCAAGCGTAAGGTAAGTGGCGGCCGGTCGATGGGCTGCGATGTCCATTCCATCTCCTCGAATTTATCTCAGGTCGACGGCGGCGTTCGCAGAGGCGAACAAAAACAGCTTCGACCGACTGATCTCAGGTGGTTGTTGCACCCCGCGGCGACGTGATGTCTCACGTGCTTTGGCAGCGAAACATGCGGGCCGAAACCTGCTCGCGAAATGCCCGTTCATGACGCCGGTAACCCCGGAATTGAAACGCCGAGCGTTTGCATGATCAGAATGGCATTGAGCAGCAACACCACCGCGGTCGCCGCCACGGCTGTAATATTGGTTAGTCGGCTGTTGACGAATTGACCCATGATGTCGGCGCGCCGCGTGAACATCAGCAGCGCGATCATCGGGAGCGGCAGCGCGATGCTGAGCACGACCTGACTGATGACGAGTGCATGCGTCGCATTCACGCCAAGAGCGACGACGATGAAAGCCGGTATCATCGTGACCAGACGCCGAACCAGGATCGGGATCCGGAACCTGACAAATCCCTGCATGATCATCTGGCCGGCCATCGTCCCGACCGCCGAGCTGGAGATTCCCGAGGCTATCAAGGAGACCAGGAACACACCGGCTGCGCCGATGCCGAGCAGCGGCGCCAGCGTGTGATAGGCCGTTTCGATCTCCGCAACGTCGCTGTGTCCGGCATGGAAGGCGCTCGATGCCATCATCACCATCGCCATATTGACCAGGCCGGCGACCACCAGCGCGACGACCACCTCCTGATTTGAGAAATGCAACACCTTGCGCCGCTCGTTGTCGTCGAACACCGGTGTGCGCGTCTGCATCAGGCCGGAGTGGAGATAGATGGCGTGCGGCATCACGGTTGCGCCGATGATGCCGACGGAGAGCAACAGCGCGTCGCCGTCCGCAAGCTGCGGCAGCACCGTGTGCAGCGCAGCCGCGCTCCAGTCGACGGGAGCGATGAACATCTCGATGAGGTAGCAAAGCCCGATAATGCCAACGAGGCTGCCGATGATCTGTTCGATCGGGCGAAACCCTGAGCTTTCGAACATCAGGATGCCGTAGGTGACCACCGCCGTGACGGCCATCCCTGCGAGGAGGGGCATTTGGAACAACAACGAAAGCCCGATGGCGCCGCCGAGAAACTCGGCCAGATCGGTCGCCATGGCGGCGACCTCGCTGATCACCCACATCGCCCACACCGCCGGCTGCGGGAACTGCTCGCGGCACATCTCCGCCAGGTTCCGTCCGGTGACGATGCCGAGTTTGGCGGAGAGAGCCTGGAACAGCATCGCGATCAGATTGGCGAGCAGCACCACCCACAGCAGCCCATAGCCGTACTTCGCCCCGGCCTGGATGTTCGTCGCGAAATTCCCCGGGTCCATGTAGGCGATCGAGACGATTACAGCCGGACCAACGAATGCCAGGTAGCCTCGCAGCCCGCTGCGCTGGCCGGCCAGGACACGGCGACCAGCGGCGACGGTCCGTTCAGTCAGAGACTCTCTTTTCGGCAGGGCATCGGAGATCGTCGGCGGCATGCAGTCCCTACGCCAGTCTGTAGTCGACGCTACATTTATAGGTATCATGCCCCTATGGGAAGTCAAACTACATAGTGTTGTATATGCTACAACTTATTATGCTGGTTGAAAGTGGAGGCCGCACGGCGCAAACTGGTTCGAGTCAAGAGAGGATGGTGTGTGCGATGTCGCGAAGCGCGAAAGATAAGCCGGATATTGCCGGGCTTCCGCCGGAGCAGACCCAGGCGCGTCGATTCGGCAAGACGCGCTCCGCGCAGTCGAGAGCGCTGCTTGAAGACTACGTGGAACTCATTGCGGATCTGCTGGCAACAACTGGCGAAGCGCGGCCGACCGATGTTGCCCGTCGTCTGGGCGTCTCCCATGCGACCGCGATCAATACGATCTCCCGGTTGAAACGTGAGGGGCTGGCCACGGGCCGGCCCTATCGCGGCGTGTTTCTCACGGACGCCGGGCAAGAGCTCGCCGAAAGAACGCGGGCGCGC
>JBKQQE010000214.1:0-10290 GCA_052326245.1 Xanthobacteraceae bacterium
ATCGGATCGGATCTGATCGACATCAGGCGGATCGAGAAAGTGATCGCGCGCCACGGCGATCGCTTCATCGACCGGATCTTCACCGATGTGGAGCGCGCCAAGGCCGAGCGGCGGGCGAGCCTGGCAAGTCTGGTCGCGGCCACCTATGCCAAGCGATTCGCGGCCAAGGAGGCCTGCTGCAAGGCGCTCGGCACCGGCATCCGCCAAGGCGTCTGGTGGCGGGACATGGGGGTGGTCAACCTGCCGGGGGGCCGGCCGACACTGACCCTGACCGGCGGGGCGCGATCGCGGCTGGAGGCACTGACCCCGCCCGGTTACGAGGCCCGAATCGACCTCTCGATGACCGATGACTGGCCGTTGGCGCAGGCTTTCGTCATAATTTCGGCGGTCAAACTCGGCAATGCTTGAGCCGGCGCAATGCTGCGCTCAATCCCCCGGCCAGAACCCCTCTAGAACTAAGAAGTTCTGGTATATCAATATCTTGCAAAGTTTTTGAAGTTCTCTTGATTGCGCCTGTGTGGACAACCGTCTACAACGCATCGAGATGGTGGTGGAGTCGCAGCAGCGGTTCCCGAGGTCGGAAAGCAATCAAGAGCGGTTATGAGCGTGACAACTGGGACCAAGACCGAAGGCGGCGTCGGCGAGACCGTCCGCGTCGTTATACACGCGCTGATCATCGCGCTGGTGATCCGGACCTTCCTGTTCCAGCCGTTCAACATCCCCTCCGGGTCGATGAAGGCGACGCTGCTGGTCGGCGATTACCTTTTCGTGTCGAAATACTCTTACGGCTACACCCATTACTCAATCCCGCTGTCGCCGCCGCTGTTTTCCGGGCGGATCTTCGGCTCCGATCCCGCGCGCGGCGACGTCGTCGTGTTCCGGCTGCCGAAGGACGACACCACCGACTACATCAAGCGCGTGATCGGACTGCCCGGCGACCGGATTCAGGTCAAGGAGGGGCTGCTCTACATCAACGACACGCCGGTGCAGCGCGAGCGGCTCTCGGACTTTATCGGCGAGGACCCCTGCGGGTCCGACGCCACCGCGCGGGTCAAGCGCTGGAAGGAGACGCTGCCGAACGGCGTGTCCTATGAGACGCTCGACTGCGTCGACAACGGCTTCTACGACAACACCAATGTTTACACCGTGCCGCCCGGCCACTTCTTCATGATGGGCGACAACCGGGACAACTCCACCGACAGCCGCGTGCTCTCGGCGGTCGGCTACGTGCCGCTGGAAAACATCATCGGCCGCGCCCAAATGATCTTCTTCTCGATCGCCGAGGGTGAACAGGCGTGGCAGATCTGGCGCTGGCCGTTCGCGGTGCGCTGGAGTCGCATCTTTCACATTGTGCGATGATCGACGACGCACCTCTCGGCCCGGTCCCTGAAAGAGCTGACGACAGTGCTGGCCGGCCATTGGCAGGCGGGGATCCGGTTGCGGCCGTCAAGAAGCCGCGGCGAAGGACCAGCACCAAGGCGGCGGCCAAGGCGATCGAACAGCGCATCGGCCACAGTTTCGCCGATCAGTCGCTGCTGGCGACCGCGTTCACTCATGTCTCGGCGCTGAAGTCGTCGCGCCACCGCGCCGAAAGCTACCAGCGCCTGGAATTCCTCGGCGATCACGTGCTGGGCCTGATCGTCTCGGAGATGCTCTACCGCGCCTTTCCGAAGGCGGACGAAGGCGAGCTGTCGAAGCGGCTCGCGGATCTGGTCCGCAAGGAGACCTGTGCGGACGTCGCCAAGTCGCTGGGCCTGCACGAGGCGATCAAGCTCGGCACGGTGGGGGTCGGGGTCGGCGAGCGGCTGCGCAAGTCGGTGCTCGGCGATATTTGCGAAGCCGTGATCGGCGCGGTGTTCCTCGACGGCGGCTACGCCGCGGCATCGGAGTTCGTTTCGGCGAACTGGACCGAGCGGATGCGTAAACCGCTGCGGCCGCTGCGCGACGCCAAGACCGTGCTGCAGGAATGGGCCCAGGGCCAGGGTCTGCCGACCCCGGTCTATCGCGAGATCGAGCGCACCGGCCCGCACCACGACCCGCAATTCCGCGTGGCGGTGGAACTGCCGGGACTGGCCCCGGCGGAAGGCGTCGGCGGCAGCAAGCGCGCGGCGGAAAAGCTGGCCGCGCTGGCAATGCTCAAGCAGGAAGGCGTTCCGAGCGGAAACAATGATGGCTGACCTTCAGGAAAGCCCGGCGGGCGCGGAAGCGTTGGCGCCGACGCGGTGCGGCTTCGTGGCGCTGATCGGCGCCCCCAATGTCGGCAAGTCGACGCTGGTCAATGCGCTGGTCGGCTCCAAGGTGACCATCGTCTCGCGCAAGGTGCAGACCACCCGGGCGCTGATCCGCGGCATCGTCGTCGAAAATCACGCCCAGATCATCCTGGTCGACACCCCCGGCATCTTCGCGCCGAAACGGCGGCTCGACCGCGCCATGGTGTCCACCGCCTGGAGCGGGGCGCATGATGCCGACATCGTCTGCGTGCTGCTCGACGCGCGGGCCGGAATCGACGAGGAGGCCGATGCCATCCTGACCCGGCTGGATGGCGTCGCCCACCCGAAGGTGCTGGTGATCAACAAGATCGATCTGGTGGCGCGCGAGAAGCTCTTGGCCCTGGCGCAGGCTGCCAACCAGCGCCTCAAGTTCGAGCAGACCTTCATGATCTCGGCGCTGTCGGGTGACGGCGTCGATGATCTGCGGCGCTTCCTTGCCGCGGCGGTGCCGGAAGGGCCGTTCCACTATCCCGAAGACCAGATGTCGGACGCTCCGCTGCGCCACCTGGCCGCCGAAATCACCCGCGAAAAGATCTACCGCAGCCTGCACCAGGAATTGCCCTACCAGTCCACCGTCGAGACGGAGACCTGGACGGAACGCAAGGATGGCTCGGTGCGCATCGAACAGACCATCTATGTGGAGCGCGAGAGCCAGCGCAAGATCGTGCTGGGCAAGGGCGGCGCCACCATCAAGGCGATCGGCGCCGAGGCGCGCAAGGAAATCGCCGAGATCGTCGGCCAGCCGGTGCATCTGTTCCTGTTCGTGAAGGTGCGCGATGGCTGGGGCGACGACCCGGAGCGGTACCGGGAAATGGGACTGGAATTTCCGAAGGAGTGATGTCGCGCGTCGCGGCGTCGGAATCGGCTACCATGCGACGTCATTGATCAGGCCTAGCCAATGGAATGGAGCGACGAGGGCATCGTGTTGGGCGTACGCCGCCACGGCGAGGCCAATGCCATTGTCGAACTTCTGACCCGCACCCATGGTCGCCATCTCGGGCTGGTGCGCGGCGGCGGCGGAACGCGGCTGCGGCCGACGCTGCAGCCGGGCAATACGGTCGCCGCGACCTGGCGCGCACGGCTCGACGAGCATCTGGGCTTCTACGCGATCGACGGCATCCGGTTGCGCGCCGCGACCGTGCTGGCGTCGTCGCACGCCGTCTACGGCGTCACACATCTGGCGTCGCTGGCGCGGCTGCTGCCGGAACGCGACCCGCACGAAGACATCTACGAGATGCTGGAGGCGATCCTGGAGGATTTCGACGACGTCGGCAGCGCCGCGGTCCAGCTTGTCAGGTTCGAACTCGCCATGCTTGCCGAGCTCGGCTTCGGCCTCGACCTGACGAGTTGTGCCGCCACCGGCGTCACCCAGGATCTGGTCTACGTCTCGCCCAAATCCGGCAACGCGGTGTCGCGGCTGGCCGGCGAGCCGTGGCGCGACAAATTGTTGAAGCTGCCGCCGTTTCTCCGGGGCGATGGCGCCGAGGACGGCTGGTCGGACAGCGATCTGCGCGACGGCTTCGATCTGACCGGCCTGTTCCTGGCGCGCCACGTGCTGGAGCCGCGCGGGCAGCGGCTGTCGGACGCCCGTGGCGGCTTCATCGCGGCGGTGGCGCGCCACCACGGCGCTCGCCAAGTGCCTCGCCCGCTGCCGCAGCGATAGCGGGCGGGCCAACAAAAACGGGCCGGAAACCGGCCCGTGTTCGCTCGCGGAGGCCGTGTCGGCGCCGTTCAGTAATAGCCGTAGAACCGGCGGGCCCGCCATCCGTAGCCATAGCCGGGGCCGTAGTAGCCGGGTCCGGGGCCGTAGTAGCCGGGACCGGGTCCGTAATAGCCCGGGCCGGCATCGACGCAGCGACGCACCCAGCGCCACCCGTTCCAGTATCGTGTGCAGCTCAGGTAGACCCGTTCGACCGACGCGGCCGGCGTCGTGGCAGCGGCAGCTCCGGGAATCGCCATCGCCTCCGCGCGCGTGCCGGGCAGTGCAGCCGCGCATGCCAAAACCGCGGTCGCGGCGGCAACATGGATCATTCGACGCATTCTCTCTTCCTCCAGAACAAAAAAAGTGTTGGCGCAGCCTGAGATTCGGCGCAGGTGCGAGGGTATTGTGGAAATCCCCGCGGTTCCACGGGCAGTCCCCAGTTCCCGAGAGTCCCGTCGAATTGCGAACAAGTGATGGCAGGGCAATTCATTCCTTGTTCATTTTCGGCCCAGCGGTTAACTCGTCGCCATGGGAAAAAATCTGATTCCACCTGAGCCGGCGGACATCGAGGATGTCGCCCTGAGGGAGGCGCTGGAGCAGCGCTACCTCGCCTATGCCCTGTCCACCATCATGCACCGGGCGCTGCCGGATGCCCGCGACGGGCTCAAGCCGGTCCACCGACGCATCCTTTACGGCATGAGGCTGCTGCGCCTCGATCCCGGCACGCCGTTCAAGAAATCGGCCAAGATTGTCGGCGACGTGATGGGCAGTTTCCATCCGCATGGCGACCAGTCGATCTACGATGCGCTGGTGCGACTGGCGCAGGATTTTGCCGCGCGATATCCGCTGGTGGACGGGCAGGGAAACTTCGGGAACATCGACGGCGATAACGCGGCCGCCTACCGTTACACCGAAGCCCGGATGACCGACGTCGCGCGGCTGTTGCTCGACGGCATCGACGAGGACGCAGTCGAATTTCGTCCCAACTACGACGGTCAATCGCGGGAACCCGCGGTGCTGCCCGGCGGGTTTCCAAACCTGCTGGCGAACGGGGCGCAGGGCATCGCGGTCGGCATGGCGACGTCGATCCCGCCGCACAACGCCGCCGAGCTGTGCGACGCCGCGCTGCATCTGATCGAGAAGCCGCAGGCGAAATCGCAGTCCCTGCTGAAATGGGTGAAGGGGCCGGACTTTCCGACCGGCGGCATCATCGTCGATTCCCGCCAGTCGATCGCCGAGGCCTACAATACCGGGCGCGGCTCGTTCCGGGTGCGCGCGAAGTGGGTCCAGGAAGAGGGCGCCCGCGGCACCTGGGTCGTGGTGATCAGCGAAATTCCGTGGCTGGTGCAGAAGTCGCGGCTGATCGAGAAGATCGCCGAGCTGCTCAACGAACGCAAGCTGCCGCTGGTCGGCGATGTCCGCGACGAGTCCGCCGAGGACGTTCGCCTCGTCATCGAGCCGAAGTCGCGCACCGTCGACCCCGCGCTGATGATGGAATCGCTGTTCAGGCTGACCGAGCTCGAGAGCCGGATTCCGCTCAACCTCAATGTGCTGGTCAAGGGCCGCATCCCCAGGGTGCTCAGCCTCGCCGAGGCGCTGCGTGAATGGCTCGACCATCTGCGCGACGTAGTGGTGCGCCGCTCGAACTACCGCAAGCAGCAGATCGAGCACCGCCTCGAGGTGCTCGGCGGCTATCTGATCGCCTATCTCAACCTCGACAAGGTCATCAAGATCATCCGCACCGAGGACGAACCGAAACCGGTGCTGATCAAGACCTTCACCCTGACCGAGCTGCAGGCCGATTCCATTCTCAACATGCGGCTGCGGTCGCTGCGCAAGCTCGAGGAAATGGAAATCCGGCGCGAGGACAAGGAGCTGCGCGCCGAGCTGAAGGGGATCAATTCAATTCTCGGCTCCGAGGCGCAGCAATGGGCCAAGGTGGCGGAGCAGGTCCGCAGCGTTCGCGAGACCTTCGGCCCGCGCACGCCGCTCGGCAAGCGCCGCACCCAGTTCGCCGATGCGCCGGAGCACGATCTCGCCGCCATCGAGGAGGCGCTGGTCGAGCGCGAGCCGATCACCGTCGTGGTTTCCGACAAGGGCTGGGTCCGCACCCTGAAGGGGCAGGTCGCCGATCTCTCCAACCTGGCCTTCAAGACCGATGACAGTCTCGGCTACACGTTTTTTGCCGAGACCACCTCGAAGCTGCTGCTGTTCGCGACCAACGGCAAGTTCTACACCCTCGATGCGGCCAAGCTGCCCGGGGGACGCGGCCATGGCGAGCCGATCCGCATGTTCATCGACATGGAGCAGGACGCGGCGATCGTCTCGCTGTTCGTCAACAAGGGCGGCCGCAAGTTTCTGGTGGCGAGCCACGACGGGCAGGGCTTCATCGTCAACGAGGATGACTGCGTCGGCAACACCCGCAAGGGCAAGCAGGTGCTGAACGTGACGCCGCCCAACGAGGCGCGCGCGGTGACGACGGTGGACGGCGACATGGTCGCGGTGATCGGCGAGAACCGCAAGATGCTGGTGATGGCGATCGACCAGATTCCGGAAATGGCGCGTGGCCGCGGCGTCCGGCTGCAACGCTACAAGGATGGCGGGCTGTCGGACATCGTCACCTTCGTCGGCAAGGACGGCCTGACCTGGCACGATGCGGCGGGCCGCGCATTCAGCACGAGCCTGAAGGAGCTGGCGGAATGGCGCGGCAACCGCGCCGATGCCGGGCGGCTGCCGCCGAAGGGCTTCCCGAAGTCGAACAAGTTCGGCAAAGCCATCGAATAGGACCGCGGCGAACATTTGCGCGCCGGCCCGTTGGCGCTACGCTGGCGGGCGTTGGCGCTGCTGAACTCGCTGGCGACACGTCATTGACCGGGAGGGCGCGATGGTGGGCGAAACCGAGCTCCGCGAAGGCGAAGTGTCAGTCGAGGCGCCACCGCCGACCGATGCGGGCCTCGTCTTCATCGGTCGCATTCACACGCCATGGACGTCGCGATCGGAGACGCCGCGGCAGGGCCGGCAGGACGGCCCGTTGTGCCGGATCGAGATCTTCGAGCCATGGGTGCGGGCGCTGGCCGGCCTCGATCAATACAGCCAGGTCGAAGTGATCTACTGGCTGCATCAGTCGCGCCGCGACCTGGTGCTGCAAAGTCCGGCCCACGACAGCGCGACGCGGGGGACGTTCGCGCTGCGCTCGCCGGTGCGGCCCAATCCGCTGGGCACGTCGCTGGTGCGCCTGGTCGCCGTCGAGGGCGCGAACGTGCTGGTGCGCGGGCTCGATTGTCTGGACGGCACGCCGCTGATCGATCTCAAGCCGGATCGCTGTGCGTTCACGCCGCCGGCGCCGCCGCAAGCGGACGCGGAACGCTAGTTCCGGCGTCGGTCAGGTCAGGCTTTGAAACCCGCGGCGCTGTGGTCCTCGCACATCTCCGGCTGCCGCCGCAAACCGACCGCGGGCGACAGCAGGATCACCAGCGCCTGGACGGCGAAGCCGGCGACGGCGACGCAAAGGCACGCCTCCGCGCCGAAGGCGCCGCCCACCCCGGCGCCGATTGCCGCGCCGAGCGGGCGCGCGCCGTAGCTCAGGATGTTGATGGCCGAGGCACGTCCCAGCAGCGCGGCCGGTGTGACCGACTGGCGCAGCGTCGTGGTGCTGATGACCCACAGGATCGGTCCGACGCCAAGAAAGAAGAACCCCGCCGCGGCCAGCGCGGGAAACGGCACCACGGCCGTCAGCGCCAGCAGGGAGGCGGCGAGCAGCCCCGAGAGCGGGCCGAGCGCCACCACCGCGCCGAAGGGGAGCCGCCGCAACAGGCGCGTCGCCAACAGCGCGCCGATGACCATGCCGACGCCGTTCATGGCCAGCGTCAGGCCCACGGTGATGGCGGTCAGTCGCAGGTGGTTGACCGCGTAGGGCACGAACACCGCGAAAATGGTGAAGGACGAGGTGTTGAAAATCACCTGGGTGACGAAGACCGGCCGCAGCAAGGCGTGCCCGAAGACGAAAACCGCGCCTTCCCGGATGTCGTGCAGCGGGTGGCGGCGCGGCCGCACCTGACGCTCGGGCTCGGTGACGCCGGCGAGCAGCACGACCGCGGCGACCGAGAGCGCGGCGGCGACGCCAAATGCCGGACCGGCGCCGAGCACGCCGACCAGGGCGCCGCCCAGCGCCGGCCCGGATGCGAGGGCGACCGTGCGCGCCAGCTCGATCCGGGCATTGGCGGTGACCAGGGCCGCCGCGCCCACCAAAGCGGGCACCAATGCCGGCGCCGCCACGCTGTAGACCACGGTCCCGCACACGGCGACGAAGCCCAGCAGCGCAAGCCGCGCCATGGTCAGGGCGCCAAGCCCGACCAGGAGCAGAATCAGCAGCAACGCGAGCGCCCGCAGCGCTTCGGCGGCGGTCATCAGCGTGCGGCGCGAGATCCGGTCGGCGAGCAGCCCGGCGGGCACCGAAACCAGCAGAAAGGGCAGCGTCAGCGCCGTCTGCAGCAGGCCACTGCCGGCTTCTCCCGCGCCCAATAGCAGCACCGCGGCCAGCGCCGCGGCCGCCAGCGCGATTTGTTCCGCCGATTGGGCGGCGAGATTGGACCATGCCAGCCGCTGGAAGGCCGGCGGCAATCGGAGCGGGGCGTGTGCGGTCATCGGTTGGTTCCTCACGGGCAGGATGCCAAGCTAGAAGCGGGAAGGGTGTGCCGACCACCCGATTCCCGACCGGGCCCAGTTGCAAGTTAGTTGCATTAAAGAAAAATCTGTGCTGACTGGAAACATGGATACCCGAACCGCCGCATCGCCCGTGCGGCCTGAGCGCAGCGGCGAAGAGCCCGTACCCAGGGACGCCGGGTGGCGCGCCGCGCGCGGCGAGCCGTCGCTGGCGAACGTGTTCGGCTCTGTCAAGGTCGCCCGCGACGGCTCTTTCTGGCGCAAGCTGTTGGGATTCCTGGGCCCGGGATACCTGGTGGCGGTCGGCTATATGGACCCCGGCAACTGGGCGACGTCGCTCGCCGGCGGTTCACGTTACGGCTATGCGCTGCTGTCCGTGGTGCTGATCTCCAACGTGATGGCGGTGGTGCTGCAGGCGCTGTGCACGCGCCTTGGCGTCGGGTCCGGACGCGATCTGGCACAGGCCTGCCGGGATGCCTATCCCGCCTGGATGTCGTGGCCGCTCTGGCTGCTGGCGGAAATCGCCATCAGCGCCACCGACCTTGCCGAGGTGATCGGGACCGCCATCGGAATCAACCTGCTGTTCGGGGTGCCGCTGCAGCTCGGCGTGCTGATCACCGCGGCCGACGTGTTCGTCATTCTGGCGCTGCAGGCGCTCGGGTTTCGCTGGGTCGAGGCCCTTGTGGTGGCCTTGCTGGGGATCATTGCGGCGTGTTTTGCGATCCAGATCGTCATGGCCGATCCCGACTGGGGCGCGGTGGTACGCGGTTTCGTGCCGACGATGGAGGTCGTCGCCGACCGCAACATGCTCTATCTGGCGCTCGGCATTCTCGGCGCGACGGTGATGCCGCACAATCTCTACCTGCATTCCGGGCTGGTGCAGACCCGCGGCTACGGTGACAGTGACGAGGCGCGCCATGAAGCGATCACGCTCGCCACCATCGATTCCACCATCGCGCTGTGTCTGGCGCTGACCATCAACGCGTCCATCCTGATCCTGGCTGCCGCCATCTTCCACAAGTCCGGCCATGTCGACGTCGCCGAACTCGATCGCGCGTATTCATTTCTGGCGCCGCTGCTCGGCTCGGCGCTGGCGCCGACGCTGTTCGGCATCGCGCTGCTTTGCTGCGGGTTGAATTCCACGCTGACGGCGACGCTGTCGGGGCAGATCGTCATGGAGGGCTTCCTCCACATCCGGATTGCGCCGTGGCTGCGCCGGCTGGTGACGCGCGCCATCGCCATCGTGCCGGCCGCGCTGGTCACGGTCTGGTATGGCGAGAAGGGCGCCGGCCAGCTGCTGATTTTCAGCCAGGTGGTGCTCGGGCTGCAGTTGCCCTTTGCCATCGTGCCGCTGGTCCTGATCACGGCCAGCCGGACCAAGATGGGGGCATTCGTGGCGCCGCGCGCGCTGACACTCGTCGCCGCGCTGATCGCGGCGATCATCGTCGTGCTCAATATCAAGCTGGTCTACGACGCCGTGGCCGCGTGACTCTAGATCATGATGCGAATAGATTGAATCGCATCATGATCTCATTTCTTTGTTTGAGCATGATCTTTTCGGAAAACCGGTTTCCACTTTTCCGGATCATGCTCTAGGTTCTGTGGACATTTATCGTAGCCACAGCACGATGGCGGCGAGAGTTATGACGGCGAGGT
>JBKQQE010000215.1:0-5307 GCA_052326245.1 Xanthobacteraceae bacterium
AACAGCCTGCTAGGACCGAAATGGCCCGAATATCCATTGGACCAAAGCCGACGGAATTCGGTTCGGTTACGCGGGGCAAAATTTTTGGGTGGCGCGGGCGGTTTGGCGCCCGCGCCCGGTTTGCCTGGCGCCCATCATTCCTTGATTTGAATCAAATTGATCGGCCGGCGAACGGACATTGGTTGAACGTAATTGTTTTGGAGTGATTCGGCCGAGATCAAGGAGCGCGGTCGTGGCCACTTGCAGCAAATACCTTTTGAGGCCGCCGCGAACCCTGCGGCAGGCGTGCCGGGATACTTCAGGGTCGCAATCGGAACTGGCCGTCAAGGACTGCGGGCGGTGCGCCAATCGCGAGCTGTGTGAAATTGACGAGGACTGCGTGCGCGCCGCGCTTAAGCATCGCGGGCCCGTTCTCAAGGATCCGCGCGCCGCGCCCGGATCGCTCCACCGCAAAACCCGGACGCACTGAGTGCACCCACCGCTGCGCGCAGGTGTCGACGACGCGCGCAAACAGACCCGCCGATCCGGCGAGCCTGTTGCGCTGACGGCCGGCGCCGGGCGGGCTTAGTGTTTCATATCGTCCTTCTTCATGCCGTCCTTGCTCATCGAATCCTTGGTCATCGTGTCCTTGGACATGGTGTCCTTCTTCATCGTGTCCTTGGACATGGTGTCTTTCTTCATGCTGTCCTTGCTCATGGTGTCCTTGGACATGTCGTCCGCGTAGGCGGCAGGCGCCAGCGCGATACCGAGCGCGAGGACCGCAGCCGAAATGCCGAGCGAGATACGAGTGGCGATCGTCATGATCAAAATTCCTCCAGGAAGGGGTTGCGACGACATCTGTCGCCTCACCTGCTACGCGTCGGCAGCATCATTGTTACGCAGAGGCCCCCTATTTCTTGCCCGGATGGCGATTGGCGCCGCCTGATAACGGGTTCGTGATCCATCACCGACCGCCGCGGGTCTGGAACTGGCCCGCTCCGCGCTCCGCCTCGATCGTGGCCGGGGCGTCGCAGCCATGCCCTCAGAATGGGTTTGAACCTCAATTCCGCCCAAGGCACACTGTGTAAAGGCACACCGTGTAAAGGCACACCGTGTAACTGGCTCACTATCCAACGACGAAACCTGTCGAGACATTGTCAGCTCCGGTTTTCCCCGGAGCGCATCGAAACGGACCCCAGATGGCGAAAGCAGCAGAGGCCCAAACCTTTCTCAATGACTGGATGCAGACGCTAACCGAGCGCGGCCGGGCTTTGCTCGGGCGGGCGCGCGGCCGGGCCAACGACACCGATCTGGTCGAACTCGCTGACATGCTGCTGTCCCGCCGGGGCGAGGCGTCGGGCGTCGCCCTCGCCCAGACCCTGCTCGGCGGCTATGACCGCGCCTCCGGCGAGGTCCGGCTGCAATTCCTCAAGGCGCTGGCGACCAAGTTCGGGCCGGACCACGACCGGTTGGCGGCTGCCGTTCAGGCCTACCAGGCGAACCCCGATGCCGCAGCCATGCGCGCGCTCCACGGCGCCACCGAACCCCGCCGCCAGGAGCTGTTCCGCCGCCTCAACCTGGCACCCGGCGGCACCTTTGCGCTGGTGCGCATGCGCGAGAATCTGCTCGATCAACTCAAGAAGCACCCGGATCTGGCTGACGTCGATGCCGACTTCGGCCACCTGTTTTCGTCGTGGTTCAACCGCGGGTTCCTCGAGCTGCAGCCGATCCGCTGGACCACGCCGGCGAACATCCTCGAAAAGATCATCCGCTACGAAGCGGTCCACCCCATTGCCGGCTGGACCGACCTCAAGAACCGCCTGGAGCCGCCGGATCGCCGCTGCTTCGCGTTTTTCCATCCGCAGCTCGCCGACGAACCGCTGATCTTCGTCGAGGTAGCCTTGACCACGGAAATTCCGGGCGCCGTGGGTCCCCTGCTCGTCAACGACCGTGGGCCGCTCGATCCGGCTGCCGCGACGACGGCGATCTTCTATTCAATCTCCAACACCCAGCGCGGCCTCGCCGGCGTGTCGTTCGGCCATTTCCTGATCAAGCAGGTGGTGGAGGACCTCAAGCGCGACCTACCTAGCCTGAAACACTTCGTCACGCTGTCGCCGGTGCCGGGCTTTGCGGCGTGGCTGCGGCGCGAGCGCGACAACCCGGATTCGGCCGTTCTCGATACCGAACAGAAAGCGATCCTTGCGGCGCTCGACGAACCGCGCTGGTTCGAGGACGTCACGCGCCGCGAACAGCTCGAACGGGTGATGATGCCGATCGCGGCCTATTACTTTCTGCACGCGCGCACCGCGACCGGTCGACCGGTCGACGCCGTCGCCCGCTTCCATCTCGGCAACGGCGCACGGCTGGAGCGGCTGAATTTCCTCGGCGATCCCTCGGACAAGGGCCTCAGCCAGGCGCACGGGCTGATGGTGAACTATCTCTATGATCTGTCCGCCATCGAGCGCAACCACGAAGCGTTCGCGGAAAACGGCGAGGTCGCCGCCTCGGCCGCGGTCCGCCGCGCCGCCAAGGAATTGACGCCGCGCGAAGTCATGCTGATGCCGTAGACGGGCTCGCAAGCATTTCGTTTCTTCGTCATGGCCGGGCAGCGCGATCCGACCCTGACGGATCGCCAGGACTAAGGTCTCCCGGCCAACCACGTCTTCACTTTCTGTGATGTGGTGAAGACGTGGATGCCCGGCACAAGGCCGGGCATGACGAGTGAAACAATTCTGGCAAGTCGAGCGCGCTGCTCGGGCGTTCGGCTTCAGCCCCGCGCGCGCGCTTTGGCGTTGAGCGCGGTGGCCACCCGGCTGACCGGGGCTCGCCCGATCGCCGCGCCGATGGTGTTGGTGGCGGCGAGCAGCCGGTCGAGATCGATGCCGGTCGGCTCGCCCATGCCGTCCAGCATGTAGACCACATCCTCGGTAGCGACGTTGCCGGTCGCCCCGGGCGCATAGGGACAGCCGCCGAGCCCGCCGGCGGCGCTGTCGATGACGCGGGCGCCCTCCTCCAGACCGGCGTAGAGATTGGCCAGCGCCTGGCCATAGGTGTCGTGGAAATGCATGGCGAGATGCGCCATCGGCACCTCCGCCGCGACCGCCCGCAGCAGCTGACGCGCCTTCACCGGCGTGCCGACGCCGATGGTGTCGCCGAGCGACACCTCGTAGCAGCCCTCGTCCCACAGCGTCCGCGCAAGCTTCGTCACCGCCGCCGGGCTGACTTCGCCATCATACGGGCAGCCGAGCACGCACGACACGTAGCCCCGCACCTTGATGCCGTCGGCCCGCGCGCGCGCCAGCACCGGGCGGAAACGTTCCAGCGAGTCCGCGATCGAGCAATTGATGTTGGCGCGCGAGAACCCTTCCGACGCGGAGGCAAACACCGCGACCACCCGCGCGCCGGCGGCCTTCGCCGCGTCGTAGCCCTTCTCGTTAGGCACCAGCACTGGGAATTCATGGCCGGGATGATGGTCGACGGCGCGCAGCACCGCGTCCGATCCCGCCATCTGCGGCACCGCCTTCGGCGACACGAAACTGCCGACCTCGACGGTGCGGCAGCCGGCCGCGACGAGGGCCTCGACGAAAGCGATGCGCGCCTCGACGGTGACTGGCGCCTTCTCGTTCTGCAGCCCG
Organism: Xanthobacteraceae bacterium; assembly: GCA_052326245.1. Taxonomy (GTDB): domain Bacteria; phylum Pseudomonadota; class Alphaproteobacteria; order Rhizobiales; family Xanthobacteraceae; genus Bradyrhizobium_A. Next base: position 3,615 of record JBKQQE010000215.1, read on the forward strand.
TCACGCGGGCCGACCTCGACGATGCGGACCCGGTCGCTCATGCCTCAGGCCTGCTTTGGTTCGATATCGGCCAGTTCTGCGCCTTCCTGCACGATGTCGCCGACCTTGCATTTGATCGCCGTGACGGTGCCGTCGAACGGCGCGCGCAGGGTCTGCTCCATCTTCATGACCTCGAGGGTGAGGATCGGCGCGCCTTTTTCGATCGCGTCGCCCTCACGGGTCAAAATAGCGACCACGGTGCCGGGCAACGGCGCCACGATGCGGTCGTCGCCGGCGTGCTCCAACTCGTCGACCCCGAACGGGTCGACCCAGTGCAGGTCGAACCGGCCGTTGCGGGTGCGCACGTAGAGATCGCGGCCCTCCCGGATCACCAACGCCCGGCTGCGGACGTCGCCAAGCTCGACATCGAGCATCCCGCGGTCGCGCGTATGTGAGCTTAAGCGCATGACCTCACCCGCGATCTCAACCGACGCCGTGCGATTGTCGTGGGTTTTGTCGATGACGGTCGCGGTGAACTCAGCCGCGCCTTGTCGAAACGTGAACTTGCGCTTGCGGCGGCCAACCTGCATCCAGCTGCCGAAATGCCAGGGCGAGTCCGCCTCCTTCTCGGTGGCTTCCGCCTCGTCGCGGTGGATCCCGGCGATCGCCGCCGCGAGTTCGAGCGGCGTCGGCGCGGCCGGCGGCGGCGTCAGCGCCGCAAGCTCGCGCTCGATGAATCCGGTATCGATCGCATTGTCGGCGACGCGCGGGTGCGCGAGCAGCGCGGACAGGAACGGAATGTTGGTGACCACGCCGCGGACATCGGAGTCGTCGAGGATATTGCGCAGCCGGTCGATCGCCTCCTCGCGCGTGTGGCCCCAGGCGATTGCCTTGGCGAGCATCGCGTCATAATTCGGCGACACGGTGTCGCCCTCGCGGTAGCCGGCGTCGACGCGCCGACCATAGCCGTAGCTTTGCATCCGCCAGGTCTTGATGGTGCCGACCGACGGCATGAAATTCTTGGCCGGGTTCTCGGCGTAGACCCGCGCCTCGATCGCATGGCCGTTGTAGCTGATCTGGTCCTGGGTCAGCGGCAGCGCCTCGCCGAAGGCGACGCGGAGCTGCCATTCGACCAGGTCGATCCCGGTGATGAACTCGGTGACCGGATGCTCGACCTGCAGACGCGTGTTCATCTCGATGAAGAACACGTCGCGTCCGTCGGACACGAACTCGATGGTGCCGGCGCCGACATAGTTCACCGCGCCGGCGGCCTTGCGCGCCGCCGCGCAAACTGCCTCGCGCTGGGCGTCGTTCAGCATCGGCGACGGCGCCACCTCGATGTCCTTCTGGTGGCGCCGCTGCAGTGTGCATTCGCGCTCGAACAGCGACACCAGGTTGCCGTGGCTGTCGCCGATGACCTGCACCTCGATGTGGCGCGGGTTGTCGACGTATTTTTCAATCAGCACGCGGTCGTCGGCGAAGGCGGCAAGCGCCTCGCGCTTGGCGCTGGCGATCGCGGCCTGCAGCTCGCCGGCGGCGCGGACGACCCGCATGCCGCGGCCGCCGCCGCCGGCGGAGGCCTTGATCAGCACCGGAAAACCGATGACTTCCGCAGCACCCCTGAGCGTGGCTTCGTCCTGGGCCTCGCCGTGATAGCCCGGCACCAGCGGCACGCCGGCCGCCTCCATCAGCGCCTTGGAGCCGGATTTCGATC
>JBKQQE010000216.1:0-9819 GCA_052326245.1 Xanthobacteraceae bacterium
TGGCGCCGATATAGAAACCGGTCCAGTTGTAGATCGGGGTCGGCACATAGGCCGGAGCCTTGGTGTAGGTCCGCGGCGACAGATCAGCCGCCAAGGCCGACGCCGTCCCCAGCGCCAGCAGCGCCACTGAACCCAGCAAAATCTTCTTCATTGTCTTCTCCACTCCATCCGAGCGCGCAGCGAATTGCGCGCTCAAGTGCCGCGGTCTTACAGCGCTTCGGTAAAGAAAGCTGTGCCGTCAGGGCAACAGATGAATTGTTCCTCACTTTCTCACGGAATCGTCAATTCCTTGAAAAAGCCACGAAAAATCCAAAGTTGGTGGAACCGTTCAATACTTCAAAGCTACCATGACGTTGCGCGTGCGTGACCCGCTTGCCTAATCCTTGAGGGCGGCAACCAGGCGCGCGGCATGGGCCTGCAGCGTCTCGGGGGGGACCTTGTTGCTCATGGGCGGCAGCAGCGCGACGCCGTTCTGGCGCGGCATCACGTGGACGTGGAGGTGGAAGACCACCTGGCCGCCGGCGGATTCATTGAACTGCTGGATGGTGAGGCCGTCGGCGTCGAAGGCGGTTCGCGCGGCGCGCGCAACCCTGTGAACGCTGCGGGCGACGTGCAGGTAGTCATCCACGGAAATGTCGAGCAGGTTGCGGGCCGGCGCCTTGGGGATCACCAGCGTGTGCCCGGGAGAGCGCGGCATGATGTCGAGGAAAGCGAAGCTGTGGTCGTCCTCGTAGACCTTGTAGCTCGGAATTTCACCGCGCAGGATCTTGGCGAAGATGTTGTTGGGATCGTAGGTCGTCATCGCATCCTCTCGCGTTTTCCCCGCCGGTCGCGCGCACTGTTGCCGCGGCCATTGTGGCGGTCAAGTCGTTCAGTCGGCGTCTGGCGCGACCTTGCGGAACGGGCCGGCGTCGGTCAGTTCGCGCACCGCTTCGGCAACATAGGCGCGCTCGTGCTTGAGATAGTCGTGCACCGCGCGGCGCAGACCCGGGTCGGCGATATAGTGCGCCGAATAGGTCGTCTGCGGCAGGTAGCCGCGGGCGATCTTGTGTTCACCCTGCGCGCCGGCCTCGACGCGCGCGAGCCCGCGCGCGATGGCGTAGTCGATCGCCTGGTAGTAGCAGACCTCGAAGTGCAGAAACGGATGGTGCTCGATGGCGCCCCAGTTGCGCCCGAACAGGGTGTCCGAGCCGATGAAATTGATCGCACCGGCGATCCAGCGCCCGGCGCGTTTCGCCATCACCAGCAGCACCTGGTCGCGCATGGTGTCGCCGATCAGCCGGTAGAACTGCCGGTTGAGGTAGGGGCGCCCCCACTTCCGTGACCCGGTCTCCATGTAGAACGCGAAATAGGCGTCCCAGGCGTCTTCGGTAATAGCGTCGCCGGTGAGCGCGTGGATCGTGATGCCGTTTGCCACCGCGTCGCGGCGCTCGCGTCGGATCGACTTGCGGTGACGCGAGGCCAGGCTGGCGAGAAACTCGTCGAAGCTCGCATAACCCTCGTTGCGCCAGTGAAACTGCTGGTCGGTCCGTTGCAGGAATCCACGCGCTGCGAGGCAGGTCCACTCGGCTTCGCGCGCGAAGGTGACATGCACGGACGAGGCCTTGGTGGTGTCGCAGAGCGCGATCAGGCCCTGGGCCAGGATGTCGGGCGTGGCCAGCTGGTCGGCGTCGCGGTGAACCAGCAGGCGCGGCCCGGACGCGGGCGTGAAGGGCACCGTCGCCTGCAGCTTCGGATAGTAGCGGCCGCCGGCCCGCTCGAAGGCCTCCGCCCAGCCATGATCGAAGACATATTCGCCCTGGGAGTGCGTCTTCAGGTAGCACGGCACGATCCCGACGATGGCGCCGTCGATCCGTGCCACCAGATGGCGTGGCGCCCAGCCGGTCTTGGCGCAAGCCGATCCGGACGCCTCGAGCGCCGAAAAAAAGGCGTGCGATACGAAGGGATTGTACGCGCCCGGGACCGGGTTGGCGCAGGCATCCCAATCCGCAGCCGCAATCTGGGTGACGGAGGATACGGCTTGAAGCGAGATCTCGGGGTGGGGCATCAGTCCGGGCAAGTTGGCAATCGGGAGGCCGCAGACGCCCCCTCACTATAGATCGTCTCCCGCGCGCGGTTTTTCAACCACGGTCTCGGTTAGTCCGTCGGAACGAAACCTTCGAAGATCATCTGGTCGGCATATTTGGCGGCGCGGGCGCGCTGGCCGGGGGTTCGCACCGTCCAGGTCAAAAGCGCGCAGCCGAACAGGTGGCGCGCGAGCCACGGCGCGGGAGCGGGGAGTTGCTCGATCCAATACGCCACGAAGTGCGGCTGGGTCTGGAAGCCGTGCCGCAGCTGCAGCATGCCGCGGCGTTGGGCGGCCGACAGCAGGGGCCAGTCGCCGACATCGTAGCTGCGCTGCGCGACGATGCCGCGTGGCCGCGAAGGCAGGATCTCGCGCAAGGCGATCACCTGATCGGGATCGAACGACATCGCCGCGGCCGGGCCGTCATAGGCCGCCAGCACCTGTGCCATCCGCGTCACCAGCCTGCGGTCGCCGTCGAAGCGGCTCTTGACCTCGAGCACCAGCGGGACGCGGCCGGCGACCAGGGCGCAGAGATCGGCGAGCGTCATCATCCGGTCGGCGGTGTCGCGGAACGGCACGTCCTTCAGTCGCGCGGCGGTGAGATCGACGAGCCGGCCGTGGCCTTCGGTGAGGCGGCCGAGCTCGTCGTCATGATGCACCATGGCTTCGCCGTCGGACGACAATTGCAGGTCGACCTCGATGCCGAAACCGGCGACCGCCGCCGCGGCCGCGGCGCTCGGCGTGTTTTCGATGACCCCGCGCGCGCGGTCGTGCAGCCCGCGATGGGCGATCGGGCGCGCTGTCAACCAGGCGGGCGCGCGCATCAGCCAGTGCCCGCCTTTCGAAGTTCGTAAAACATCGCGGCAACCTCTTGCACCTACTTCGAAAAGCAAAGAGTGCGTTTTGAATTTGAAGTTCCAATGATTTGCCCAGCCGGGAAACCGATAGGAGCTGCAAATTCACCGCACCAGGCCCGGTCAGCTCACTTCGAAGATCGCTTCGACCTCGACGGCCGCGTCGGCGGGAAGGGCGGCGACGCCGATGGTGGACCTGGCATGGCGCCCCTTGTCGCCGAACACGGCGACCATGAGATCGGACGCCCCGTTGAGGACCTTCGGGCCATCGACGAAGTCCGGCGCCGAATTGACGAAGCCGCCCAGCCGCACCACGCGGACGACCTTGTCGAGATCGCCGAGCGCGGCCTTGGCCTGCGCGAGCAGGTTGATACCGCAAGCCCGTGCCGCGGCGTGGCCCTGTTCGACCGTAACGCCGCCGCCCAGTTTGCCCTTGGCGACCAGCTTGCCGGCGGCGTCGAAGCAGACCTGCCCGGACACCACCAGGAGATTTCCGGTGCGGACGAAGCCGACATAGTTGGCGACCGGGGCCGCGGGCGTGTGAAGGGTAATACCCAGTTCCGTAAGTTTGTTTTCAACCGTGCCGGCCATGGTGGTGCCCTCGTGGATGTCCAACGCTGCGTTCGCAGCTCACGTCGCGATGTGGGTCAAGGGGTGAGCGCGATCCGGCGCGGGCGTAGCGGTAAATGCCCGCGCGGCTGCCATATTTCGCCCATCAAACGGCGGCATGCAAGCGATGGTGAGTTCTGATAGTGTCAAACTTCGAACCAGGCTTTGCGAATATGACCGGACCGTCACAACGGGGCGATCGCATTCGGAGCGATCGAATCAGAACATCGAATCAATTCCAAGGAGTCTGCATGCGTCGCGCGTCACTTTCGGTCCGGTTCCCCATCCTGCTTGTGACGGCCGTGGTCGCGGTCGCGGCGGCCGCCCCGGCGCAAGCCGGGCCGGCGGTGGCCGTCCCCTTCCTGGCGCATCAGGCGGTCTACGACCTCGCGCTGAAAAAGGCCCGCGGCAATGCCACGGTGAACAGCGCGCGCGGTCGCATCCAGTATTCTTTCGCGGGCAATGCCTGCGAGGGCTACACCACCGATTTTCGCCAGATTTCGGAGCTGCAGAGCGGCGAGAACAAGACCACCGTCAGCGATCTGCGGTCGACCAGCTGGGAGGATGCGGATGGCAAGACCTACCGGTTCAAGATCGAGACGCAGATGAACGACAACGCGACGTCGGCGATTGATGGCGTTGCCGAGCGCATCGGCAACACCGTCACCGTCAAGCTGAAGTCGCCGAAGCCGAAGACACTGACGCTCGATCCGGCAACCGTGTTTCCGACCGAGCAGGTGAGGCGGATCATCGCCGCCGCCAAGGAAGGCAAATCCGTCCTCGAGCTCGTCGTCTATGACGGCTCGGACGACGGCGAACGCCTCTACAATACGTTGACCGTGATCGGTCAGCCGATCCCGGGGGATCGCGCCTCGGCCCAGCCCGATGCCGCCAGTGCCAGCGATGCGCTGAAAGGACTGACGCGGTGGCCCGTCACCGTCAGCTATTTCGATCGGGCCGCGCGTCCGGATGGGGGCGAGCAAACGCCAACTTACGCGATGTCCTTCGAGCTTTACGAGAATGGCGTTTCTCGGGCCTTAGTGCTTGATTATAATGAGTTTGTCATTGCCGGCGCCATGAGCAAACTGGACATCAAGGACACCAAGCCCTGCAAGCCGTGACCGCCGCTGCAAGCCCGTTCCAGGGCGATCCGGGCGATCAACCGGTCCAGTCACTCGCTGCCGGCAGGGCCGTCATAGGCGATGCCGCGGATCACCGCGGCGCTGCCGAATTTCTTGCGCAGGTCGTCCATGGCGCGTTCGGCGTCGGCGCTGCGCCGGTCGATCAGATCGTTATCGTCGATGGCGGCGGAGGCCGGCTTCAGCGCGCTGACGCCGGCGCCGATCAGGCGAAAGGCCGTGCCGTCGATCTCGCGGGCGAGAAGGTCGCGGGCAATGCCGAAGATGCGCCCCGCCAGCTGGGTCGGGGTATTGATGGTCTGCGACCGCGTACGTTGGCGGAAGTCGGCGCTCTTCAGCTTCAGCGTGATCGTCGAACCGGCAAGCTCGCCGCTCTTCAGGCGGGTGGACACCTTCTCGCACAGTCGCCAAAGCACTTTTTCCAGCGTCGCCAGATTCCTGGCGTCGGTTTCGAATGTGGTTTCATTGGAGATCGACTTGGCGTCGCGCTCGGCGATCACGCGTCGGTCGTCGATGCCGCGCGCCAGCCGCCAGAGCCTGCGGCCCTCAGGGCCGAGCTGTCTCATCAAGTCGGTCTCGTCGGCGCGCTGCAGATCCCCGATCAGACGAAAGCCGCGCTGGGCCAGCCGTGCCTCCGTGGCCGGCCCGACCCCGAAAATGAAGCCGACCGGCCTCGGCGCCAACATGGCGACCGCATCGGCCTGATCCAGCACCGCGAAGCCGCGCGGCTTGTCGAGATCGGAGGCGATCTTGGCGATGAATTTGTTCACCGAGAGGCCGATCGAAACCGTGATGCCGATGTCGCGCTCGACGTCGCGGGCGAAGCGGGCGAGGACCTTGGCGGGAATCATGCCGTGCAGCCGCTGCGTGCCGCCGAGGTCGAGAAAGGCCTCGTCGATCGACAGCGGTTCGACCAGGGGCGTCAGCTTGCGCATCTGCTGGCGAACCTCTCGCCCGACGCGGACGTATTTCGCCATGTCGGGTTTGACCACGACGGCCGGCGGACACAGCTCGAGCGCCTTGAACATCGGCATCGCCGAGCGAACGCCATAGGTGCGCGCCACGTAACAGGCCGCGCTCACCACGCCGCGCTTGCCGCCGCCGATGATCACGGGCTTGTCCGCGATCGCGGGATTGTCGCGTTTTTCCACGGTGGCGTAGAACGCGTCGCAATCGATGTGCGCCAGCGTCAGTTCCGGCAATGCGGCATGGCGGACGAGGCGCGGGGAACCGCAATGGGCACAGCGTCTGGCGGAGGTGGGAAGGTCGGTCAGGCAGTCCCGGCAGAAGCAGTGCGGGCCTTCGGTCACGGCACGTCGCGCTCCCAGGACGGACCGCCCAGCGCGGTTCGGGCATTGGCGACGATCTTCGGTTCGAGATGCGACGAATCGGCGAACGCGGTGAGGATTTGTTCGTTGCGCAGCAGGAAATCCAGCACGCCCGCGAGAAAGCCCGGATCCTTGGCAGCCGAGCGCAGCGTTTCCGGGCCGATGCCGGTCTCGGCAAGGAACTGGCCCAGCCGCTCGGCGTCCCCGGCGACGAAGGAAAGTGCCTGAATTGCAACGATTTCGGCGGTTTCGCGAGGATCGTAGGACCGCTTCGCCATCAGGGCTATTTGCCTTTCCGTAACTTATCGTCTCTATTTTGATGGATCATGCCCGAGTCACCGGAGCGTTATCAAGCGAGCCGAGCGGCGGGTTTCTCCCAGGTCAGCGCGGCCCGATCTCTGTGCAAGGGCGCGACGGTATTCGGGGGACGGCGGGACAGCGACGCGGGCGCGACAGCACAATGGAGGGCGGAATGGCCAAGACCGTCCTGATCGTGGAAGACAACGAGCTCAACATGAAGCTCTTCCGCGATCTGCTCGAAGCCCATGGATATCAGGTCATCGGCACCAACCGCGGCACCGACGCGCTGGAGCTGGTGCGCCGACACCGGCCCGACCTGATTCTGATGGACATCCAGCTGCCCGAGGTCTCCGGGCTCGACGTCACGCGCTGGATCAAGGCCGATCCGGAACTGCGGGCGATTCCGGTGGTCGCGGTGACGGCATTTGCAATGAAGGGCGACGAGGAGCGGATTCGCGAAGGCGGCTGCGAAGCCTATCTGTCGAAGCCGATCTCGGTCGCCAAATTCATCGAGACCGTTCGGCAGTTTGTCGGGTGAGGTAGGGGTTCCATGTCAGCGCGCGTGCTGGTTGTCGACGACATCGCATCGAACGTGAAACTGCTGGAAGCGCGGCTGTCGGCCGAGTATTTCGACGTGCTGACCGCGAGCTGCGGGGCCCAGGCACTGGAGATCTGCGACCGCGCCGAATGCGACATCGTGCTGCTCGACGTGATGATGCCGGACATGGACGGGTTCGAGGTGTGCCGGCGGCTGAAGTCCAATCCGAAGACCCATCACATTCCGGTGGTGATGGTGACCGCGCTCGACAACCCGTCCGACCGGGTGAGGGGGCTGGAGGCCGGCGCCGACGATTTCCTCACCAAGCCGGTCTCCGATGTGGTCCTGATTGCCCGGGTGCGATCGCTGACCCGGTTGAAGATGATGACGGATGAATTGCGCATGCGCGCGATCACGTCGCTGGAGATCGGCATCCAGAGCCCGGAACGCGAGGCCGTCGCCGATGCCGGCAAGGGCGGTCGCATTCTTCTGGTCGACGACCGTCCGTCGTCCTACGAGCGGCTGGCAACGGTGCTCTCCACCGAACATACCGTCGATGTCGAAACCGATCCCGCGGAGGCGCTGTTTCACGCCGCGGACGGCAATTACGACCTCTTGATCGTATCGCTCGGCCTGGAGAACTTCGACGGGCTGCGGCTGTGCAGCCAGGCCCGCTCGCTGGAGCGCACGCGGCACGTGCCGATCCTGGCGATCGCGGACGCCAGCAACGGCGCGCGGCTGCTGCGCGGGCTGGAGATCGGCGTCAACGACTACCTGATCCAGCCGGTCGACAAGAACGAATTGCTGGCGCGCGCCCGCACCCAGATCCGCCGGCGCCGCTATACCGATCACCTGCGCGACAACGTGCAGATCTCGATCGAGATGGCGATCACCGACGCGCTCACCGGGCTGCACAACCGCCGCTACATGGAGAGCCATCTGGCGACGCTGGCTGAGCAGGCCGCGGTGCGCGGCAAGCCGTTGGCGCTGATGATGCTCGTCATCGACTTCTTCAAGTCGATCAACGACAGCTACGGCCACGACGCTGGCGACGACGTGCTGCGCGAGTTCGCCATCCGGATCCGCAAGTCGATCCGCGGCATCGACCTGGCATGCCGCTATGGCGGCGAGGAGTTCGTGGTGGTGATGCCGGAAACCGACCTGCACGTCGCCAGCATGGTCGCGGAACGGCTGCGTCGCGCCATCGCCACCGAGCCGTTTGCGATCGACAAGGGCGCGCAGCGGATCGCGGTGACGATATCGATCGGCATCTCCGTGCTCGATCGCAAGGGCGAGCCGATCGCCGATGTGATGAAGCGGGCCGATCAGGCGCTGTATCGCGCCAAGCATGACGGGCGCAACCGCGGGGTCGCCAACGCGGCCTAGTACCCTGTTTCCGAAGTTCGTGAGTCGCGTGCTGCACGTTCCTGACACGAACTTCGGAAACAAGAGGGTACTAGAATCATAGATTTGCTAGTGCCCTTTGCTTTTCGAAGTTCGTGAATGAGATTGCCGCGATGTATCACGAACTTCGAAAAGCGGGCACCAGGCAGTTCGCTCCATAAACGCAAAACGGAGCCCGGGGGCTCCGCTGCGGATCCTGGTCGGGACCGGATCGATTACTTGATCTTGGCTTCCCGGAACTCGACGTGCTTCTTGGCGACCGGGTCGTACTTCTTCTTGACGAGCTTGTCGGTCATCGTGCGCGAGTTCTTCTTGGCCACGTAATAGAAGCCGGTGTCGGCGCTCGAAACCAGCTTGACCTTGATGGTGACCGCTTTGGCCATGGAGAAACCCTCAGATATCGGAGAAATACGAAAAGCGGGCCGGACACGCCGGACCCGCGTTTGGCCGGCAAACTAACCGGGAATGCCGCAAAGTCAAGGTTCCGTCCGACAATTCCGCCCCCTCAGGGGCGGGTCGGAGCGCGGCCCGGATGTCCAGACCAGGGCGAGGCGTCAGGCGCCGGGTCCCAGAATCTCCATCTGCATGGCGCCGCCATACCAGTGAAAGAAGGGGATCGGGGCATCGTGGGCCAGCGGGCCCTGGGCGAGGCGCTTATCGAGCTGGCGCAGCACCGCCTTGGTCATGTTGTGGGCGTCGGCCAGCGGTTCCGACCCGATTTCCACCCACACCAGTTCCACTAGCTCGGCGTCGGCATGCACCACGCCGGGGACGCGGTGGGCGATGGCGGAGGCCTCGGCGGAGAAGAAGCGGGTATCGAACCGGCGCACCCGCCCCGGCGGCGTGATGGCGCGGGCGATCAGGTAAAGTCCGGAAGGATCGGGCAGTAGGCTGTTGTCGGCGAAGGGCTTCCAGGCCCCCTCGAGCTTCGCGGACGCTCCGGCGGACGCGGCGCGGCCGAGACAGAGACCGGTTTCCTCGCAGGCTTCCCGGATTGCCGCGACCGCGAGCGCGCGGGCGCGCGACGGCGTCGTCTTCGGGCTGCCCTTCATCAGATTGGCCTGCAGCGCCGGCGGGATCGGTGCCGCGACGGGAACGCGACTGTCCGACTTGTCGACGCGGCCTCCCGGAAACACGAACTTGCCCGGCTGGAACACCACCTTGTCGTGGCGCTTGCCGACCAGAACCTTCGGCTTGGCGCCGCTGCGGTCGATCAGTATCAGCGTTGCCGCGTCCTTCGGACGGAAATACGGGTGACTGTTGTCTTCCTTTTCGTCCCGAGCAGGCGGCTTCGCGTTCATCCCGTACCCTTGTCGTTGCGTTCTTGATCAACTCGCCGCGGTGTCGTCGCTCTCGCCGAAGCCGTGCATCCGGAACGCCCACTGCAATCCGACCACCGCGCCCTTGACCGGCTGCAGCAGCACCAGCGACGCCAGCAGCGTCAGCGGCAGATAGATCGCGAGTTGCAGCGCGACCGGCGGCGCAAAATTGGTCTCGATCCACAAGGCCAGCGGCACCATGAAATGGCCGACGATGACAATTACCAGATAAGCCGGCAGGTCGTCGGCGCGATGATGGCTCA
>JBKQQE010000217.1:0-8262 GCA_052326245.1 Xanthobacteraceae bacterium
CGGCGGAATTGGCGTGCTTGAGCGCGTCGAGCGAGCGGTCGACGCCGGGGCCCTTGCCGTACCAGATGCCGAACACGCCATCGACGGTGGCGCCGGGAAACAGCCCGACCTGCTGGCTGCCCCACACCGCGGTGGCGGCAAGGTCCTCGTTGAGGCCGGGCACGAAGGCGATGTTGTGCTGGGTGAGGAACTTGTTGGCGCGCCACTGCGCGTGGTCGTACATCCCGAGCGGCGAGCCGCGGTAACCGGAAATGAAGCCGCCGGTGTTGAGCCGCGCGGCGCGGTCGCGCTCGCGCTGCAGCATCGGCAGCCGCACCAGCGCCTGGGTTCCCGACAGGTAGATCCGTTTCGCCTCGAGCAGGTACTTGTCGTCGAGGCCGACCGGCAGCAGCGTCATCGCGTCACTCCCTGAACACGCTTGGGCGTTTGTTTTCCTTCCGTCATGGCCGGGCTCGTCCCGGCCATCCACGTCTTTCTTGCGGCTATGTCGTCAAGGCGTGGATGCCAGCAACAAGTGCGGGCATGACGATGGAGATGGATCCCATCATGAGCACGGCGCGGCGCGGCCTTCAACCGCCTCCAGCGCTACGGTGTCGAGCGCGGCGAAGTCGCCCGGCGCCGCCTCGATGTCGGCGGCGAAGCTCATCGGGTCGGCATGGCCGCACAGCACGTCGTGGTAGCGCCATGGCACCGTGGCGACGAGGCGCGGCCCGGCCAATAGCGCGATCAGCATCGGCGGCCCCGAGACGCCGCGCGAGGTCTGGTAGCCGTCGGCGACGCAGTAGACCTCGACCCGCAGCCGCGAAGGCGAAATCGCCTGCACCGACACTTCGATGTCGAAGAAGCCGAACGCGGCGTCGTCCCGCGAGCCCTGCGCGTAGAAATAGAACGCGCCGATCTTGCCATGGCGGGCGGCGCCGAGGCTTGCGTCGTTGGGCACCTGCGCGTCGGCGCGCCCGACCGTGCGCGGCGGCAGCGGGCCGAGCGCGCAGAACTGGCGGTAGGAATAGCACGGGGTCACGGGGGGCTCCTTGGGCGGATATCGAGTTTCTATTTTTCAGGTTCGGGCCGAGCCCATCCTACTCTCTTCGTCATGGCCGGGCTTGTCCCGGCCATCCACGTCTTTCTCGTTGCAAGGCTGTAAAGACGTGGATGCCCGGCACAAGGCCGGGCATGACGAATTCATTAGCCTAGCTCCCCCAGAAACGCCGCCGCGTTGCGCGCGAAATCGCCGATGCGCAGGCCGAGCGCGTGGCTGGCGAACTGCGCCGGCCGCTCCTGCCTGATGGTGAACGGATAGTCCGATCCGATCAGCAGCCGGCCGGTGCCGACGCGGTCGGCGAGAAAGCGCAGCGCGGCGGCATCGTACAGGATGGTGTCGTAGAAGAAGGCGCGCACCATTGCCTCGGGCGGGCGCGGAAACAGCGTCGCCATGGTGCCGCCGATGCCCACCGCATGGGTCAGCCGCGGCAGGATCCACGGCAGGGCGCCGCCGCCGTGGCTCAGCATGATCCGCAGCTTCGGAAAGCGTTCGGTCACCCCGTGGGTCATCAGCGCGGTGGCCGCATAGGCGGTTTCCAGTGGAAACACCGCCACCGCGGCGAGTTCCGGCCGCCCGGCGATGCGCTCCATGCCGGCGGGATGCAGCGCGTGCACCATGATGGCGAGGTCGGCGGCTTCGGCCGCGGCGTAGAATTCGTCGAGCCGCGCATCGCCGAGCGGAACGCCGTTGATGTGGGTGCCGATCTCGACGCCGCGCAGGCCGAGCGCCTTGATCTCGTCGAGCCGCTTCGCCGCCAGCGCCGGGTCCTGCAGCGGCACCATGCCGAGGCCGAGGAACGATTTCGGATGCGCGGCGCAGAGCTCGGCGAGTGCGGTGTTGACGTGGCGGCAGAAGGCGTCGGCGTCGTCGGCCGGGAACCAGTGCGACAGCAGTTCCGGCATCGGCGACACCACCTGCAAGTCAATGCCGTCGCGGCCCATGTCGTCGCGCCGCCGCGCGCCGTCGAACGAGCGCGAATCGATGGCGCGGAACAGTTTGCCGCCGACCATCACCGCGGCGGTGTCGCGCTCGCCGTGCGTGATCGACGGCCACAGCGGATTGCGGCCGGTGGCTTGCGGCATCGTGCGCGGCACGAAATGGGTGTGCACGTCGATGGCGTGGGTCACGGATCCTCCCCGATGTTGCGTTGCAGCGCGCCTGAGGCTGGCGCGGCAATTTGACATTCGCAAGCCGGTTCCTGCAAATGCACTTTACAAGCAGGTTGGACTGTTTTTTACTTGCGCGCAACCAGAACGGCGCGCCGACGCGCCGCATTCGCGGCACACGGCAACCGGCCGCGACAGGGAATGGATACGCATCGAGCGATGGCAGCCGTGGAAACAATCGTGATTGCCGGCGCCGGCCAGGCCGGCGGCCGCGCCGCCGAGGCGCTGCGCGCCGCAGGCTTTGCCGGCACCATCACCATGATCGGCGCCGAGCCGCATGCGCCCTATGAGCGGCCGCAGCTCTCCAAGCAGTTCCTGAGCGCCCCCGCCGCCGAGGTGGCCTATCTCAAGCCGGCCGGCCACTGGCAGTCGGATCTGGCGGTCGAACTCGTCACCGGCGCGGAACTCACGGCGGGCGACCCCGCGCGGCGCCTTGTCGCCGACCGCAGCGGCCGCGAGTTTCGCTACGATCGCCTGCTGATGGCCACCGGCACGGTGGCGCGGGAACTCCCGGTGCTCGCGGCCGCCGGTCAAAAAGTGCACACCCTGCGCAGCATCGAGGACGCGGCCCGGCTGCGCCCCCATTTGCATGCCAGGAGCCGGGTCGTCATCGTCGGCGGCGGCGTCATCGGGCTGGAGGCCGCGGCGGCGGCGGCGAAGCTCGGCTGCGAGGTCACCGTGATCGAGAGCGCCGCGCATCTGCTGGCGCGCGCGTTTCCGAAGCTGATCAGCGACGTGGTGGAAGCGCGCCATCGCGCCGCCGGCGTGTGCTTTCGCTTCGGCGTGACGGTGGCGGCGACGACCGCGACCGGCGTGCGGCTCAGCGACGGCACTGAACTGGCCGCCGATGCGATCCTGGTCGGCGTCGGCGTCGATCCCGCGGCGGGGCTGGCGCCGGCGCTGGGCTTGACCGTCGACGGCGGCATCGCGGTCGACGCCTGCGGCGCGACCGCGATCGAGGCAATCTACTGCGCTGGCGACATCGCGCTGCAGTGGAGCCCCTGGCACGGCCGCCGCATGCGGGTCGAGACCTGGGCCAACGCCCAGAACCAGGCGATCTCGACTGCGCGCAACATGGTCGGCGCGGGGCGCGCCTACACCGATCCGCCGTGGTTCTGGACCGACCAGTACGAGCTCAATATCCAGGTGGTGGGCGATCTCGGCGACGCCGAGCACGTGGTGCGCGGGTCGGTCGAGGCGGGCCGCTTCTCGGTCGCCGGCCTGCGCGACGGCGAGCTGGTCGGCGCGGTCGCGGTCAACGCGGCGAAGGACATGGCGAGCTTCCGCCGCCTGGTGGCCGCGCACGCGAAAATCGCGCCAGCAGATCTCGCGTCGTCCGCCTACGACCTGCGGCGCGCATCATGAAAAGAAACATGACAAGAATAGGGGAGGACCGCCGATGAACGCGCTCGAACGCATGAACACGGCCCTGATGATCGACGAGCCGCGCAAGATCTTCAAGGTGTCGCGCGACATGTTCGTCGATCCCGCGGTGCTCGAGGCCGAGCGCGGGCGGATCTTCGACAAGTGCTGGCTCTATCTCGGCCACGCCTCCGAACTCGCCAAGCCCGGCGACTTCGTCACCCGCCAGGTCGGCGGCCGCAGCATCCTGTTCGCCCGCGACGGCAAGGGCGAACTGCGCGCCATGCTCAACACCTGTCCGCACCGCGGCGCCCAGGTGTGCCGCGAGAAGCACGGCAGCGCCAAGTCGTTCCAGTGCTTCTACCACGGCTGGGTGTTCGGTCTCGACGGCACGCTGCGCAGCCAGCCGGGCGAGGCCTCCTACGCCGCCGACTTCAAGGAACGTCCGACCTCGAACATGCAGCAGGTGCCGCGGTTCGAGAGCTATCGCGGCTTCGCCTTCGTCTGCTTCGACAAGAACGCGGAAAGCCTGTCGGACTATCTGGACGGCGCCAAGGAGTTTCTCGACGTCATCTGCGACCAGGCCGAGACCGAGATGACGATCGTCGGCGGCTCGCAGGAATATTCGATCCGCGCCAACTGGAAGCTTCTGACCGAGAACTCCATCGACGGCTACCACGCGATCTCGACGCATGCGACCTATCTCGACTACCTCAAGAATTCCACCGGCGGGCTGGCGCAGGTCGCGTTCGACGGCCGCTCCCACGATCTCGGCCACGGCCACGCGGTGCTGGAATATCGCGCGCCATGGGGGCGCCCGGTGGCGCAGTGGATCCCGACCTGGGGCGAGACCGGCAAGGCCGAGCTGCAGCGCCTGCATGACGCCCTGGTGCAGCGGTTCGGGCAGCAGCGCGCCGACCGCATCGCGCTCTACAACCGCAACCTGTTCATCTTCCCCAACCTCATCATCAACGACATCATGGCGGTGACGGTGCGCACCTATTTCCCGCTGGCGCCCGACCTGATGAACATCTCGGCCTGGGCGCTGGCGCCCAAGGAGGAGACCGCCTGGGCGCGCAAGTACCGGCTGTTCAATTTCCTGGAATTCCTCGGCCCCGGCGGCTTCGCCACGCCCGACGACGTCGAGGCGCTGGAGCACTGTCAGCGCGGCTTCCGCAACGCCGGCGAGACCCAGTGGAACGACATCTCGAAGGGGATGGGCAAGGAGACGCCGTCCTACGACGACGAGGCCCAGATGCGGACCTTCTGGACGCAGTGGAACGAGCGCGTATTCCGGGTGCACGCATGACCGGCACCAGCGCAGCCATGCAGGCCATTGCCCGCACCGATGTCGAGGACTTCCTGTTCCGCGAGGCCGACCTGCTCGACGAGTGGCGGCTGCCGGAATGGCTCGAACTGTTCACCGACGACGCCACCTATTCGGTGCCGGCGACCGATCTGCCATTCGATGCCTCGCCCGACACCAGCCTGTTCTACGTGGCGGACGACCGCTTCCGCCTCTCGGAGCGCGTCAAGCGGCTGATGAAGCGCACCGCGCATGCGGAATTTCCGCACTCGCGGACGCGGCACCTGATCAGCAACGTGCGGATTCGCGAGCGGCGCGAGACCGACATCGAGGTCGGCTGCGCCTTCGTCACCTACCGCACCAAGGACAGCGTCACCGACGTCTTCTTCGGCTCCAGCCGCTACGTGCTGGCGCCCGAGAACGGCTCGTTCCGGATCCGCTCCAAGCGCTGCCTGCTCGACAGTGACGGCCTGCGGTCGCAGGGCCGCGTCAGCATCATTTTGTAACCGAAGGTGATCATGACCAGGAAACTCGAAAACCAGGTCGCGGTGGTGACCGGCGCCGCCAAGGGGATCGGCCTTGCGATCGCTGAGCGGCTGGCGCGCGACGGCGCCAGCCTCGTGCTCGCCGACCTCGACGCCGCGGCGCTGGCGGCCGCCAAGGACCGCCTCGCCGCCCGGCACGGCGCGGCGGTGGAAAGCTACGCCGGCAACCTCGCCGAGCAGGCGGTGGCGGAAGCCACCATCGCGCTGGCGCTGTCGCGCTTCGGCAAGCTCGACATTCTGGTCAACAATGCCGGCGGCGGCATCATCAAGCCGTTCGCCGAGCATACGCCCGAGACGCTGAAGACCACCATCGACCGCAACCTGTGGACGGTGTTGTGGTGCTGCTGGTGCGCGCTGCCGAAAATGCGCGCCGCCGGCTACGGTCGCATCGTCAATATCGGAGCCGATTCGGTGCGCAACGGGCTGTGGGACCACGCCGCCTACAACGCCGCCAAGGGCGGCGTGCACGGGCTGACCACCGGGCTCGCGCGCGAGTTCGCCCGCGACGGCATCACCGTCAACACCGTGGCGCCGTGCGCGGTCAACACCCCGCAGATGGTCGAGATCACCAAGACCGCCCCGGCGCTGGCGGCGAAATTCGTCGGCGTCATTCCGCTCGGCCGGCCGGCCGAGATGGAGGAGGTGGCGTCGATGGTGAGCTATCTTGCCTCCGCCGAGGCGTCGTTCGTGACCGGCCAGGTCATCAGCGTCAACGGCGGCAGCACGATGCTGTAGGAAGTCGTCATGGCCGGGCAGCGCGATCCGTCTCTGACGGATCGCTAGGACTAAGGTCTCCCGGCCATCCACGTCTTTCCGGTGGCGATGCTGTGAAGACGTGGATGCCCGGCACAAGGCCGGGCATGACGAGAGTAGAGAGAACGGCGGTCGAGGATGCTGATGACGGAAACAGTGGTGCTTTGCCCCGCCGACGACGTGCTGGAGGGCGAGATCAAGAAGGCGACGCTGCCGGGCGGCCACCCGGTCGCGCTGTACCGCGTCGGCGACACCATCTATGCCACCGACGACACCTGCACCCACGGCGAGGCGTCGCTCGCCGAGGAGGGGATCCTGACCGGCAAGATCGTGGAATGCACCTTTCACTTCGGTACCTTCGACGTCACCACCGGCGCGGCCACCGGCATGCCCTGCGAGATTCCGCTGAAGACCTACCCGGTGCGGCTGGTCGACGGCAATGTCTGCATCGAGGTCTGAGATGAGCGAACCGCGGCAAATCCCCACCGCCCTGAAGCCGGCACCGGCACGGCGAACGCTGGCGCGGCCGCGCCGGCGCACGCAGGCCGAGCGCAGCGAGGAAACCCGGGCTCGTATCCTGAAGGCGGCGGCGAGCCTGATCCGCAAGCGCGGCTATGCCCGCTTCCGCACCGCCGAGGTCGCCGCCGAGGCCGGGCTGTCGCGCGGCGCGCAGCTGCATCATTTTCCCACCAAGGACGCGCTGGTGGTGGCGACGCTGGGCTACGTGTTCGACCAGGCCCAGGTGGTCAGCCGCAAGCGCGCGGCGGCAGTCGACCGGCCGCGCGACCTGATCGAGGCGGTGATCGCGGACGCCCGCGAATTCTTCTTCAGCGAGCACTTCAAGGTCGCCATCGACATCGTGCTGTCGACCTCGACCGACCAGTCGGTGCGCCGGCAGATCCTCGAGATCTCGCGCCGCGCGCGCCGCCCGGTGGAAACCGCCTGGACCGAGGCGCTGGTCGCGAGCGGGGTGGCCGCGCCGCTCGCCGCCGACATCGTGGCGCTGACGCTGAGCCTGGTGCGCGGCATGGCGCTGCGCACGCTGTGGGACAACGATCCGAAATGGTTCGACCACCTGTTCGGGGTGTGGCGGCGGATGATCCGGGTGTTCCTCGCCGCCCGGCCGCAATCCGGAGGCGTAGCCACGGAGGAGCCGGCATGACTTCGCCAGCGGCGCCGCGCATCGC
Source organism: Xanthobacteraceae bacterium (assembly GCA_052326245.1). GTDB lineage: Bacteria > Pseudomonadota > Alphaproteobacteria > Rhizobiales > Xanthobacteraceae > Bradyrhizobium_A. Next base: position 7,362 of record JBKQQE010000217.1, read on the forward strand.
CTCGGTCTGTTACGTGCGCGTCGGTGCCGCCGAGCCGGAGACCAGCGCGCGCTTCGCCGCCGAGACGCTGGGGCTCGAGCGCGTCGCCAGCGACAACGGCGAACTGGCATTCCGCTCCGACAGCCGCTTCCGCACCCTCGGCCTCACCGCCGGCGCCGGGGAGACCAGCGTCGGCATCGAGATGGGGGACGAGGCGGCGCTGGCCGCCGCGGAAGCCGCGCTCGCCGCGCAGCGATTCGCCGTCCGCCGCGCCGGCGCCGACGACTGCCGCGCGCGTCGCGTCGTTGCCGCGGTGCTGGCGCAGGACGGCTCCGGCAACGCCATCGATCTCGTGGTGCGCCCGATGCAGAGCGGCCGGCGCTATTTTCCGAGCCGCGATGCCGGCATTCTCGGCCTGCACAACGTCGCGCTGCGCTCCACCGCGATCGACCGCGACCGCGCCTTCTGGGCGCTGCTCGGGGCCAGGGTCAGCGCCTATGTCGGCGACATCACGTATCTGGCGATCGACGACAGCCATCACCGCATCGCGCTGTATCCGTCGCGCCGCCGCGGCGTGCTCTATGTCGGCTTCGAGGTCGAGTCGCTCGACCTGATCATGCAGAACTCCTACTTCATGCAGGAGCGGCAGGTGAAAATCGTGCAGGGGCCGGGCCGGCAGCCGGCCTCGGGGCAGATCTTCCTTCACGTCGAGGGCCCCGACGGCATGATCTATTCCTATGTCCACGGCATGGGCCGCGCGGCGCCGGAAGGCCGGCCGCCGCAGCAGTTCGCGCTGTCGCCGCAATCGCTGTGCGGCTGGGGCAGCGCGGCGCAGGGCGTGCCGGAACTGATGGCGGGGGAACAATGAGAATCGCTGCGCGACGCGTAACACTCGGCGTCATGCCCGCACTTGTTGCGGGCA
>JBKQQE010000218.1:0-2736 GCA_052326245.1 Xanthobacteraceae bacterium
GGCGCGACCTGCTCGCAGCGAGCGGCGCGCCCGTCCCAAGCCGCGCCCGGCGGCGCGCCCGGCGCCGCAGGAGTCTTCGTTCTTCGGGCCGCGGGGGTGAGACTGTGCTCGATGCCTGTCACCACACTCAGTGTCGTTCCCGCGAAAGCGGGAACCCAGTACTCACCAGCGCGCGTGGTGTTTACTGGATCCCCGCATTCGCGGGGATGACACTTCATACCGTGAGAGCCTTCTATTCCTGACAGGGTATTCGGTCAGCCCCGCAGCACGCCGCCGGTTTTCTTCGCCACTTCGGCGACGATCCTGCCGGCGACCGCGTCGATCTCCTCGTCGGTGAGCGTCTTCTCGCGCGGCTGCAGCGTCACCGCGATGGCGATCGACTTCTTGTCGTCGTCGATGCCCTTGCCCTCGTAGAGGTCGAACACCTCGACGCCGGTGATCAGCTTGCGATCGACGCCCTGCGCCGCGCGCACCACGTCGGCCGCCTTGACGGATCGCCCGACGATGAAGGCGAAGTCGCGCTCGACCGGCTGGAACGGCGACAGCTCGAGCAGCGGCTTGGCGCGGGTCGGCTTCGCCTTGGCTTCGGGAATACGGTCGAGGATCACCTCGAAGCCGACCATCGGGCCGTCAGCGCCGAGCGCCTCCAGCGTGCGCGGATGCAGCTCGCCGAAATAGCCGAGCACGTTCTGCGGCCCGATCTGCAGCGCGCCGGAGCGGCCCGGATGCAGCCACGCCGGGAACGCGCGCGCCTCGGTCGCCGGCACCACCTGCACCGCCTGCATCGGCGCGCCGGCCGCGGCCAGCGCCGCCAGCGCGTCGGCCTTGGCGTCGAAGGCGTCGGCCGGCGCCGTGCCCGACCAGTGCCGCCCGATTCCCCGCGACGACGCCAGCGCGCGGCGCACGCCGCTGGCGGCGATGAACTGGTCCCGCGGCTTGTCGCCGGCGAACACCTGCCCGACCTCGAACAGCGCGACATCGGCGAAGCCGCGGTCGACGTTGCCCTGGGCCGAGCGCACCAGCCCGGGCAGCAGGCTCGGCCGCATGTCGGAAAGATCGCTCGCGATCGGATTGGCGAGCGCGAGCTCCGGCTGGCCGCCACCGAACAGCTCGGCCTGGGCCTTGGAAATGAACGACCACGTCACCGCCTCGGTGATGCCGCGCGCCGCCAGCGCCCGCCTGGCGCGGCGGCTGCGCAGCTGCAGCGGCGTCAGCACCGGCTTGCGGGCGTCCTCGCCACGCTCGAACGGCACCATCGGCACGCTGTCGAGCCCGACGATGCGGACGATCTCCTCGACGATGTCGGCCTTGCCGCCGACGTCGCTACGCCATGACGGCACCGCGACCTTCACCACCGGGCCGCTGCCGGCCATCATGAAGCCGAGATGACCGAGGATGCGCCGCATTTCCACCAGCGGCACCTCGATGCCGGCGAGCCGCCTCACATCCGCGAGCGGGAAATCCACCACCCGGTCCTCGCCGTGGCTGCGGCCGACCACCACCGCCTGCGACGGCGTGCCGCCGCACAGCTCCATCACCAGCCGCGTCGCCATGTCGAGGCCGGGCACCATGAAGGCCGGATCGACGCCGCGCTCGAAGCGATAGCGCGCGTCGGAATTGATGCCGAGCCGGCGGCCGGTCTGGGCGATGTTGATCTCGTTCCACAGCGCCGATTCGATCAGCACGTCGGTAGTGTGTTCCGAGCAGCCGGAGGCTTCGCCGCCCAGGATGCCGGCGAGCGACTCCACGCCGTGATCGTCGGCAATCACGCAGACAGTATCGTCGAGCGCGTAGCTGCGGCCGTCGAGCGCGAGCAGGGTCTCGCCGGCGCGGGCGCGCCGCACCGCCAGGTCACCCGTGACCTTCGCCGCGTCGAACACGTGCAGCGGGCGGCCGCGATCGAAGGTCATGAAGTTGGTGATGTCGACCAGCGCGTTGATCGGGCGCAGCCCGATCGATGTCAGCTTGTTTTGCAGCCAGTCCGGCGACGCCCCGTTGCGCACGCCGCGCACCAGCCGCAGCGCGAAGCCGGGACACAGCGCCGCGTCCTCGACCATGACCTGCACCGGGCAGGGAAACTCGCCCGTGACGGGCTTGATCGGCGCGCTCTTCAGCGTGCCCATGCCGGCGGCGACGAGGTCGCGCGCGATGCCGTGGACGCCGGTGCAGTCCTGCCGGTTCGGCGTCAGGTTGATCTCGAGCACAGGATCGCCGAGCCCGGCCCACTGTGCATAGGCGACGCCGATCGGCGCGTCCGCGGGCAGTTCGAGAATGCCGTCGTGGTCTTCGGAGAGCTGCAGCTCGGCGGCCGAGCACAGCATGCCGCGACTCTCGACGCCGCGGATGGTGCCGACCCCGAGCGTGATGTTCTTGCCGGGAATGAAGGTGCCCGGCGGCGAGAACACGCTGACCAGGCCCTCGCGGGCGTTGGGCGCGCCGCACACCACCTGCACCGGCGCGCCGGCGCCGGTCTCGACCATGCAGACCTGCAGCTTGTCGGCGTTGGGATGCTTCTGCGCCGACAGCACGCGCGCGATGATGAACGGCTGCAGCGCCTTGGCCTTGTCGTCGATGTGCTCCACCTCGAGCCCGATCATGGTGAGCTTGTCGGCGAGCCGCTCCAGCGGCTCGTCGGTGGCGAGGTGATCCTTGAGCCAGGACAGGGTGAACTTCATGGTCTTGGTAACCTCACTGCAGTGGCTGATCCACCCTCGGCACTACTGAATTTCTCGTTCC
>JBKQQE010000219.1:0-22103 GCA_052326245.1 Xanthobacteraceae bacterium
CGGAATGGCAGAATTCATGTGTGTCCCATTGCGGGTAGTTCGCACCACGCTGGTTCGGATCGCAGACCGCCACGCCCTGTACGTCGGGTTCCCGCAAAAAGTTCAGCATCACGCGCAATCCTTGGGAACCCACGCCGATGAACGCAATATTCACCTTGTCGCTCGGAGGAATATACCCCGCGCCGCCCAGGACCCGCCGCGGCACGATCGTAAAACCCATCGCCGCTGCCACCGTTTGCCCAATGAACTTGCGCCGCGAAACGCAACTCTCTGCTATGCTGCGAACCCCCTGCCGTTTCTTCACTGGTCCTCCCTAACCGCAACTCACACCAATTCCCTGTTGTGGGGTGTTCCTTGCATCCTGCGTTGGTTCTTCTCCGTCTTGACCAACCCCATACTCAAATCCAAAACTCCACTAGCCGCTTTAACTTAGCTAGTGGTCCTTTGATTCCAACATTTGCAAAGCGCCTGCTGAACTGGGATGCAAATGTTGGAATCGGACCACTAGCCAAAATAAAGCAGGCCAAGCCAATCGGCGACCAGCGCCGGCTTGGTTTCGCCTTCGATCTCGATTGTGGCATGGGTACGCGACAGCAATTCGGTCGGCGTGCGAAACGTCGCCTCCGCGAGCCGGAAGCGGCCCCGCACCCGTGCGCCCGCGCGCACCGGCGAAATGAAGCGCAACTTGTCGAATCCGTAGTTGACGCTCATCGCGACGCCGTCGACCGTGGGCAGCACTTCGTAGGCAAAGGTGCTGAGCAGGGAGAGCGTCAAGAATCCGTGCGCGATCGTTCCTCCGAACGGTGTTTCCCGCGCGGCCCGCGCCGGGTCGACATGGATGAACTGGTGGTCCTCCGTGACGTCCGCGAAAGTGTCGACCCGGGCCTGGTCGACCAGACGCCACGACGAGACGCCGATGTCCCGGCCGACCAGATTCAGATACGCGTCGCGCCCGATCGCCGCTGCCATTCCGCTTCCTCGCTCCTGTGATGATGGTCCGCGCCGCTGGCTATAAGCGAACGCCTGCAAAAAGGCGAGCCCATGCCGATCCGTCATTCCATGGTGATGGTCTTCGCCAGTTCGCGCGCCTCCTCCACCAGCGCCGCCGTCAGCGGCGTCATCGGCGCGCGCCGCGGGACCACCAGGCCGATGGCATGCGTGGTGTTGGGTTGGACGATCGGAATCGCCCGCACCCGATCGGTTAGGCCCAGCGTTTCGGCGAGCCGCGCCGGCATCACGCTGGCCCAGCGCCCGGTGCGGACATGGGCAAACAGCACGATCATGGAATTGGATTCCAGCGTCGGCGACGCCGTCACTCCCACGCGCTGCAACACCTGGTCGATGATGCGGCGATTTTGCATGTTGGGCGTGAGCAGGCACAGCGGGATACGCGCTACTTCCGCCCAGGTCACCTCGTCGCGATCGCCCAGTTCGCCGTCCGGCGATGTCAGCAGCCGGTAGTGTTCGAGGTAAAGCGGAATGGTGTTGACGTTGCCGACAGGCTCGTTGTCCAGGTAGCTCAGGCCGGCTTCGACCTCGAGATTCTCGAGCAGCCTCAGGACCTCGGTCGAGGTCGACGACAGGATGGTAAACTTAACGCCGGGGTGCTTGGCCCGAAACGGCGTCGTCAGCAGCGCCGTCATCGCCAGAGCAGTAGGAATCGCGGCGATGCGGATGTGGCCGACCAGGCCATGTCGCATCGCGTCGACATCCTGGCGCATGGCGCGGGCGTCGCTGACGATGCGGCGTGCCCACTCCAGGACCCGTTCGCGCTCGGGCGTGATGCTGCGGAATCGCGAACCGCGGTTCACCAGGAGCATGCCGAGACTGTCCTCGAGTTGCTTGATGCCGGCCGACAGCGTCGGCTGGCTGACGCTGCAATACTCGGCCGCGCGTCCGAAATGCTGCTCCCGCGCCAGGGCGATCAGAAATTCGAGCTTGTCGATCATTGAAGGCTAGTTGGGGAAGCGGCCACCAGATGCGTCCTTGCCGATCCACTTCACTGTGAAGCCGTTTCGCCCGCCGAAGCAAGATGGCGCGACAAAAATACATGGCGCCGGCGGCGCGCTGCCCGGTCCCGGCCCCCGGCGATGTCGTCGTCAGGACTTCGGTGCGGCGCGATCCTCCTGCAACTCGGGGAAATCCTGCTCCAGAAACTCCACGCCGCGGGATGCGTCGCTGCGGTCGTTGTCGTGCTCCAGCCTGCGCAATTGCACCCTGCGGATCTTTCCCGAGATCGTCTTCGGCAGCTCGGTGACGAATTCCAGGCGGCGAATCCGCTTGAACGGCGCGAGGCGGTGCGACAGAAACGCGAAGATCGACAGCGCGGTGTCGCGCGAGGGCGCGACGCCGCCGATCAAGAGCACGTAAGCCTTGGGGATCGCGAGCCGGATCGGATCGGGGCTCGGCACCACCGCGGCTTCCGCGACGGCGTCGTGCTCGAGCAGGACGCTCTCCAGCTCGAACGGGCTGATGCGATAGTCCGAGGACTTGAAGACGTCGTCGGCGCGGCCGACGAATGTGAGGTAGCCGTCGTCGTCGAGAAAGGCGACATCGCCGGTCCGGTACAGGTCCGCATCGGTGCCGCGCGCGGCTCCGTCGTCGCCGAGGTAGCCCCACATCAACCCGGCGGGCCGATCGGCGCCGAGCCGAAGCCCGATCTCGCCTTCCTTCGCGGGATGCCCGTCGACGTCGGTCACCGCGACCCGGTAGCCCGGCAGCGGCCGGCCCATCGATCCGATCTTGACCAGCTGCCCAGGCGAGTTTCCGGCCAGCGCGGTGGTTTCGGTCTGGCCGTAGCCGTCGCGAATGGTAAGGCCCCAGGCGGCCTTGACCTGCTCGATCACTTCCGGATTGAGCGGCTCGCCGGCGCCGCACAATTCACGCAGCGCGACGCGATAGGACGCCAGATCCTCCTGAATCAGCAGCCGCCACACCGTCGGCGGCGCGCACAGCGTGGTCACAGCGCAGCGCGCGACGGTCGACAGCAGCGCCTTGGCGTCGAAGCGCGGCTGGTTGGCCACAAAGACCGTCGCCCCGGCGTTCCACGGCGCGAAGAAGCAGCTCCAGGCGTGCTTCGCCCAGCCGGGCGAGGAGATGTTGAGATGAACGTCGCCGGGCTGCAGCCCGATCCAGTACATCGTCGACAACGCCCCGACCGGATAGCTGCGCTGGGTGTGCAGCACGAGCTTCGGCTTCGCCGTGGTCCCGGAGGTGAAATACAGGAGCATCGGATCGTCCGCGCCGGTGATCCCTTCCGGTGCGAAGGTCTCGGGGAAATCCGCCGACGTCTCGTAGCGCTCCCAGCCGGCAGCCGCCACGGCCGCGCCGACGGCGATCCGCACCAGGCCGTCGCTCTTCAGCCCGTCGAACTTCGCGACCTGATCCTGCGCCGCCACCGCCGCCTTGGCGCGACCGCGGTCGAGACGGTCCTGCAGCTCGTCCCTGGTCAGCAGCGTGGTCGCAGGAATGACGACGAGGCCGAGCTTCATGGCCGCCAGCATGGTCTCCCACAGCGGCACCACGTTGCCCAGCAGCAGCAGCAGATGATCGCCTCGGCGCAGCCCGCGCCGGCGCAGATAGTTGGCGACCCGGTTGGAACGGCCTGACAGCTCGGCGAAGCTGAGCCGGGTTTCGGCGCCGGTCGTGGCGTCGACGATCCACAGCGCGGCGCGATCGCGGCTGTCGGCGCGTTGCGCCAGCTCGGCGTCGAACCAGTCGAGCGCCCAGTTGAACGCCGCCTCCGCGGGCCACTCGAAGCCGGCAACCGCCCGTTCGTAGTTGGTGCGGTTCTCCAGCAGGAAAGCGCGCGCAGCCTTGAACGACGTCATTGGCGGCCTCACCGCTGTTTGGCAAGAGCTCGAACGTGCCGGATGATGCCGGAAAAGTCCACTCCGCCATGCCCGGCCTGCTCGAACGCACTGTAGATAGCCTCGGCGTGGGCGCCCAGCGGCGTCGCCGCACCGGCCGCCTTGGCCGCCTCCTGCGATAGCCGCAGATCCTTCAGCATCAGCGCCGCGGCGAATCCGGGCTTGTAGTCATTGTTGGCAGGCGACGTCGGAACCGGTCCCGGCACCGGGCAATAACTCGTCAGCGACCAACACTGGCCGGACGACGTCGAGGCGACATCGAACAGCGCCTGGTGCGACAGGCCAAGCTTTTCCGCCAGCGCGAAGGCCTCCGACACCCCGATCATGGAGATGCCGAGGATCATGTTGTTGCAGATCTTCGCGGCCTGACCAGCGCCAGCCTCGCCGCAGTGTACGATCTTCTTGCCCATGGCCTCGAGGATCGGCTTCGCCGCGGCGAAGGCCGGTTCGCTGCCGCCGGCCATGAAGGTCAACGTCGCAGCCTTGGCGCCGCCGACCCCGCCGGACACCGGAGCGTCGACCGAAGCGAGCCCGGCTTTGCCCGCCAGCGCGTGGGCCTGCCGCGCGCTGGCGACGTCGATGGTGGAGCAATCGATCATCAGCGCGCCGGCAGCGACGGTGCTCAGCACCTCGCTCCACACCGCGACGACGTGCTTGCCCGCCGGCAGCATGGTGATGACGACCGCGGCGCCCTTGACGCAGTCGACCGCGGAGGCGGCGATGCCGGCACCGTCGGCCCTGGCCGCGTCCCGCGATGCCGCCACCAAATCGAAACCGGTCACCTTGTGGCCAGCTTTGACGAGGTTGGCGACCATCGGGCCACCCATGTTGCCGAGACCGACGAAAGCGATATTTGTCATGTGCGTTCCCTGCTCCGATGCGCCGCGTTAGGCAACCAGCCGTCGTGCCCTCAGTCCGGGAAGACCAGCTCGTCGTTGCGCGGCTTGAAATATTCCTCGACGATCTGCGGCGTCACGTCCTCGATCCGCGCCGGCGACCAGCGCGGGTTTCGATCCTTGTCGACGATGGCCGCGCGGACCCCTTCGACAAAGTCGGCGCTGGCGAACACCACGAGCGCCGCGCGATATTCCCGCACCAGACATTGCTTCAGCGAGGTCAGCTCGCGCGCCTGCCGCAGCAGCCGTAACGTGACCTTGAGCCCGCGGGGTGATTTTTCCCTGACCAGCTTCAGGGTCGCCTCGCCGAACTCCGTGCGCTCGCGCGTCAGCGCGGCGACGATCTCTTCCACGCTATCGAATGCAAACAGGCGGTCAATCGCGGCGCGGCTCGCGACGACCGGTCCGCCGTCGGTCGCGGCGGCAAAGCCGTCGATGATGGCGCGCACGTCGTCGTGGGTGGCGCCGCTGCGCGCCCTGGTCAGCGCCGCGCGAAGCTCCGGCAAGGCCTGCGACGGCACCAGCGCATCGGCAAGACCGGCCGCCACCGCATCGGCGCCGCCGGCGGCCTGGCCCGTGAGCGCGAGATAGGTGCCGATTTCGCCGGGCGAGCGCGACAACAGCCAGGTGCCGCCGACATCCGGGAAAAAGCCGAGACCGACCTCGGGCATCGCGATCCGGGTCCGCTCGGTCACCACACGATGGCTGCTGTGGCAGGCGAGCCCGACCCCGCCGCCCATCACGATGCCGTCCATGAAGGCGACATACGGCTTGGGGTAGCTGTCGATGCGGGCGTTGACGATGTATTCCTCGCCCCAGAACACCTTGCCGAGATCGCCGCCGACGCGGGCGCTGTCGTAGAGCCCGCGAATGTCACCGCCGGCGCACAGGCCGCGCTCGCCGGCGCCTTCCAGCAGGATCACGGCGACCGCCGCATCGGCTTCAAAGCGATCGAGGGCGACGTCGACATGACGCACCATCTCGAGCGTCAGCGCGTTGATGGTCTTGGGTCGGTTGAGGCGCAGCACGCCTGCCGCGCCCTCGCGCCGTACGATGACGTCGTCCTGATCCACCGCCGCGCCCGCCACGCCGTTCACCGGCCGGCCTCGATCAGCTTGCGCGCCACGATGACCCGCATGATCTCGTTGGTCCCCTCCAGGATCTGGTGGACGCGCAGGTCGCGCACGATCTTCTCGATGCCATATTCGGCGAGATAGCCATAGCCGCCATGCAGCTGCAGCGCGTTGTTGGCGACCTCGAACCCGACATCGGTGCCGAAACGCTTGGCCATGGCGCACAGCATGGTGGCGTCGGCATCCTTGCCGTCCAGCGCCGACGCCGCGCGCCACAGGAATGTTCGCGCCGCCTCCAGCTCGGTGGCCATATCCGCGATCTTGAACTGCAGTGCCTGGAATTCGTCGAGCCGCTTGCCGAAGGCCTTGCGCTCCTTCATGTAGGCCAGCGACTTGTCGAGCGCGGCCTGCGCGCCGCCAAGCGAGCAGGCGGCGATGTTGAGGCGCCCGCCGTCCAGCCCGGCCATCGCGATCTTGAAGCCGATGCCCTCGTCGCCGAGGCGGTTGGCGACGGGCACCCTGGCGTTGTCGAAGATCACCGCGCGGGTCGGCTGCGCGTTCCAGCCCATCTTGCGCTCGTTGGCGCCAAACGTCAGCCCTGGCGTGCCCGCCTCGACCACCAGCGTCGAGACGCCGCCGGCGCCGTCCCCCCCGGTGCGGACCATCACCACGTAGAGATCGTTGGCGCCGGCGCCCGAAATGAACTGCTTTTGACCGCTGACAATGTAATGGTCACCATCGCGCACCGCGCGGGTACGCAGCGCGGCGGCATCGGAGCCGGCGCCCGGCTCGGTCAGGCAGTAGCTCGCCACAAGCTCCATGGTGCAGAGCCGCGGCAGCCATCGCCGGCGCTGCGCGTCGGAGCCGTAGGCGTCGATCATCCACGACGCCATGTTGTGGATCGAGATGAAGGCCGAAACCGCAGGACAGCCCTGCGCAAGGGCCTCGAAGATCAATGCCGCGTCGAACCGCGTCATCGCCGATCCGCCGACGTCGTCGCGGACATAGATGCCGCCCATACCGAGCGCGGCGGCTTCGCGCACCACGTCGAGCGGCAGATGCTTGCGCTCGTCCCACTCCAGCGCGTGCGGCGCGATCCGCTCCGCGGCGAAGGCGCGCGCCATGTCGCGGACTGCGAGCTGATCTTCGGTCAGGGCGAACTGCATCGCGCGCGCCCGCCCCTAGCTCATGGTCGGGATCACGAACTCGGCGCCGTCCTTGACCCCCGACGGCCAACGCGACGTCACGGTCTTGGTCTTGGTGTAGAAGCGGATGGAATCCGGCCCGTGCTGGTTGAGATCGCCGAAACCGGATCGCTTCCAGCCGCCGAAGGTGTAGTAGGCGATCGGCACCGGGATCGGGACGTTGATGCCGACCATGCCGACATCGACCTTGGCCGCGAAGTCGCGCGCCGCATCGCCGTCGCGGGTGAAGATCGCGACGCCGTTGCCGTATTGGTGCTCGGTCGGCAGGCGCAGCGCTTCCTGGTAGTCCTTGGCACGCACCACCGAAAGCACCGGTCCGAAGATCTCGTCCTTGTAGATCGACATTTCGGGGCGCACTTCGTCGAACAGGCAACCGCCCATGTAGAAGCCGTTCTCGTAGCCCTGCATCTTGAACCCGCGGCCATCGACGGCGAGTTTCGCGCCCTCCCGGATCCCGGTCTCCACGTAGCCCTTGACCCGCTCGAGCGCGGCTTTGGTCACCAGCGGACCGAAATCGGCGGTCGGATCGGTGGACGGACCGATCTTGAGGTTTTCCACCCGCGGAATGAGCTTCGCCATCAGGGCGTCGGCCGTCGCCTTGCCGACCGGCACCGCCACCGAGATCGCCATACAGCGCTCGCCGGCCGAGCCGTAGCCCGCACCGATCAGGGCGTCGACGGTCTGGTCCATGTCCGCGTCCGGCATGATGATGGCGTGGTTCTTTGCGCCGCCAAAGCACTGGGCGCGCTTGCCGGTCGCCGCGGCGCGTTCATAGATGTATTGAGCGATCGGCGACGAGCCGACAAAGCCGACGGCGCGGATGTCGGGATCGTCGAGAATGGCATCGACGGCTTCCTTGTCGCCGTTGACGACATTCAGCACCCCCGGCGGCAGACCCGCCTCGATCATCAGCGCAGCCAGCATCATCGGCACGCCGGGATCGCGTTCCGACGGCTTGAGGATGAAGGCGTTGCCGCAGGCGATCGCCGGCGCGAACTTCCACATCGGGATCATCGCCGGAAAATTGAACGGCGTAATACCCGCGACGACGCCGAGCGGCTGACGCATGGAATAAATGTCAATGCCGGGGCCCGCGCCTTCGGTGTATTCACCCTTCATCAGGTGCGGAATTCCGCACGCGAACTCGACCACCTCGAGGCCGCGTTGAATGTCGCCCTTGGCGTCGGGAATGGTCTTGCCGTGCTCCCGCGCCAGCCGATCGGCGAGCTTGTCGTAGTCGCGCTGGACCAGTTCGAGAAATTTCATCATGACGCGGGCGCGGCGCTGCGGGTTGGTCGCAGCCCAGCCCAGCTGCGCCTCCCTGGCGTTCAGCACCGCTTCGCGCAACTCAGCCTTCGAGGCGAGAGCGACCCGGGCCTTGATCTCCCCGGTCATGGGCTCGAAAACGTCGGCAAATCGACCCGATCGCCCCTCGATTTCCCGGCCGCCGACGAAATGTCCGATCGAACGCATGCTGGTCCTCCCACGTCTTTGCCCGACTTCACTCTTTGCGAGACTTTTCATCCTGCATTTTATAACATTCAATGCGATAGTTTGCAGGATAGATGTGCGGAAATGCCGGATCAAGGAAACGCCGTCGACTGGGATGACTTCCGTTTCGTGCTGGCGATCGTCCGCGCCGGGACGGTCTCCGCCGGGGCCAAACTGCTTGGCGTTGACCACACCACCGTGATCCGGCGGGTCGATCGCCTGGAGCGGCTGCTTGCGGCCAAGCTGTTCGATCGCCGCAAGACCGGATACCTCGTGACCGAGGCGGGACACCGCGTGGCCACCTGCGCCGAGGCGATGGAATCGACAATCGTCGCCAACCAGGAGCTGATCGGCGGTTCACGGGCGCATCTGACCGGGACGGTACGGATCGGCGCGCCGGACGGGTTCGGGACGCATTTCCTCGCGCCAAGGCTGGTCAATTTCGCCGATCAGTACCCCGAGCTCGACCTGCAGCTGGTCGCCACCGCGCGGCTGTTCAGCCTGTCGAAACGCGAGGCGGACATCGCCATCAGCCTCTCGCTGCCCAAGGAAGGGCACGTGGTCGGCCGCAAGCTCACCGACTACAGCCTGGGTCTCTATGCGTCCCCGATCTATCTCGATCGGTTTGCCGCGATCAAAAGCCGCGACGATCTGGCCGGACACCGCTTCGTCGGCTACATCGAGGAGCTGTTGTACACGCCGGAGCTCGACTACCTGCCGCTGGTCTCGCCGAAGATCGCCGCCAGGTTCCGCAGCGCCAACCTCATCGCCCAGTTCAATGCCACGCTGGCCGGCTTCGGCATTGCCGTCCTGCCGCGCTTCATGGCGGCCCGCCAGGCGGGCCTGCAGCCGGTGCTGCCCGATGTCGTGACGATCCAGCGCTGTTTCTTTCTGCTGATGCACGCCGACAGCAAGGACCTCGCCCGCATCCGCGCGGTCGCCGACTACATCTACGCGGCCGTGGAACGCGAGCGCGCAATGTTCAACCCGACATGATCGTGCAAATGCCCGCCCGCAGACCCCCCACGACTGCCGCGGCCGTCAGGCCGCCGTCGGGGGGCGGCCCACGTCCCTGCCGGTCAAGTGTTCGTTCGCCGTTGATCGCGAGACTCTCGCTCGCCCGACGCTCGGCGCGGGCTCCGTTTCGGCTTGGCGACCGCGCCCCGCTTGCGCGCCGTCGGCTTTCGGTTGACGCCGGGCGCGGCGAACCCCTCCAGCGCCGCGGTTTTCCCGGCCTCGAGAATTTCTTGGGACATCGCACCGTTGCCCGCGACGCGCGCCAGCACGATCGTTCCCATCAGGGTTGCAATCGTCGAAATGGCCCTTTGCCGGGCTGTTGCCGCCGGCAGCCGTCGCCCCTCGGCGGCCAGCAGGTTCACCATTCCATCGAGCTTGTTAAGAAAAATCCGCCGCGTTTTCGGGCCTTCCCGGCTCACATCGGCGGCGAGCGCCGCGAGCGTGCAGCCGTGGCCGGGATGGTCGCGATGCCTGACCGAGAGATAGCGGTCGATCAAATCGGGAACGCGGGCCTCGGTCGGCGTTTCGCCGACCAGTTCGAGCCAGCGTTCGGCATTCTGATCGAGCGCAAAGGCGATCGCCTCGTTCACCAGATCATCCCGCGACCCGAAATGGGCGTAAAAGCCGCCGTGGGTAAGCCCGACGTCCTTCATCAAATCGGCGACGCCGACGCCGCGAGCCCCCTTTTCGCGCAGCTGCACCGAGGCATTCTGCACAATTTTAGCATGGGTTTCGGCCTTGTGGTCCTTTGTATAGCGCATCCGTCATCCTGAAACTGTTTGACGTCCAACTATGTTGTTTCGTCGTAACCTTCATGCATCAAGAAAACCAGGAAAGCCAGTCGATGGGCATCATCAATGAATTCTGTGAAACCGACAAGGACATCCGCGGTGTCACACACCTGACAATTCGGAATACCGGACCGCTGAATATCCTTCACAGTCGCGCCATCGAGGCCGCTCGACTCGCGCTTGCCGAACTGGCGCGGGACGATCGAACCCGCGTTCTCATATTGCGGTGCGCGAGCGACAGGGCGTTTATCGGCGGGGCCGACATCAAGGAGATGGCCACGCTCGATCAAGCCACGGCGGAACGCTTCATCTCCGGGCTCGGCGCGCTGTGCGAGGCTGTCCGCCAATTCCCCGTTCCGGTCGTCGCCCGGATCCCCGGCTGGTGCCTGGGTGGTGGACTGGAAGTCGCCGCTGCCTGCGATTTGCGCATTGCCGCACCGGACGCGAAGTTTGCGATGCCGGAAGTCAAGGTCGGAATTCCCTCGGTCATTCACGCCGCCCTGCTTCCTCGCCTGATCGGCGCCGGTCGCGCGCGTTGGCTGGTGATGACCGGAGCGACAATCGACGCCGGCACCGCGCTGGGGTGGGGACTGGTCGACCTCGTCTCCGAGCCGGGCAAGCTCGATCTGGCCCTCGAAACCACTGTCGCCAACCTGCTCGAATGCGGCCACGAAGCGCTGAAGGCGCAGAAGATCCTGTGCCGGCAGTGGGATGATCTCCCGCTGCAGGATTGCATCCGCAACAGTGTCACGATATTCGGACAGGCGTTCCTCACCGGTGAACCGCAAGGTCACATGCGGACGTTCCTCGATCGCAAGCGATAGCTGGTCGCGTGGCACCGCGATGGCTGCTATCGCCCGGACCGCATTGCGGAAATAGTTCTTATGATTTACGTCATTTTGCCGGTTGAATTGCCAACTTGACCTGTGAGGCCTTGATGCAGCGAATCTCGAACCCACGGCGGATCGTCGTCACCGGACTGGGGGTCGTCTCGCCACTCGGATGCGGTGTGGAAGCCTCGTGGTCGCGGTTGATCGCGGGACATTCGGGCCTGCGCGCGCTTTCCGACAATGTGGGGGCCGACCTACCCGCCAAGGTGGTCGCCAGCGTTCCCGACCTGTCCGACGATCCCGAGGCGGGTTTCGACCCCGACCGCGCCGCGCCGCGCAAGGACCAGCGCAAGATGGACCGTTTCATCCAGTTCGCGCTGCTGGCCGCCGACGAGGCCATCGCGCAGGCGCGGTGGACGCCCGAGGACGCGCACTCGCGCGAGCGCACCGCAACCGTGATCGGCTCGGGCGTCGGCGGATTTCCGGCCATCGTCGACGCCGTTCGGACCACCGACGCGCGCGGCGTCCGCCGCCTGTCCCCGTTCACGGTGCCGGGCTTTCTCGTCAACCTCGCCGCCGGCCAGATCTCAATTCGACACGGCTTCAAGGGCCCGCTGGGCGCACCGGTGACCGCTTGCGCGGCCAGCGTGCAGGCCATCGGCGACGCAGCGCGCCTGATCCGGACCGGCGAAGCCGATATCGCGATCTGTGGCGGGGCGGAGGCCTGTATCGACCGCGTCAGCCTCGGTGGCTTTGCCGCCGCCCGCGCGCTGTCGACCGGATTCAACGACACCCCCACCCGCGCGTCGCGCCCCTTCGACCGCGACCGCGACGGCTTCGTAATGGGGGAAGGAGCCGGCGTGCTGGTCATCGAATCGCTCGATCACGCGCTCGCGCGCGGTGCGGCGCCGATCGCCGAACTGGTGGGATATGGCACCAGCGCCGATGCCTACCATGTGACCGCCGGTCCCGAGGACGGCGACGGCGCCCGACGCGCCATCGAGATCGCGCTGCGGCAGGCGGCGATTTCGCCGATCGACGTCCAGCACGTCAACGCCCATGCGACATCCACCCCGGTCGGCGATCTCGGCGAGGTCGCCGCGCTGAAATCGGTGTTCGGCACCCAAGGGCGCGTCGCCGTGACCTCCACCAAGTCGGCGACCGGACACTTGCTGGGCGCCGCCGGCGGACTGGAAGCGATCTTTTCGGTGCTTGCGTTGCGCGACCAGATCGCGCCGCCCACCCTCAACCTCGAGCACCCGGACGAGGCGGCCGCGGGCGTCGACTTCGTTCGCGGCAGCGCCCGGAAGATGGCGATCGAGCACGTGCTGTCGAACGGCTTCGGCTTCGGCGGCGTCAACGCCAGCCTGATTTTCCGGGCCTGGTAACGCAATCGTCCAACGCCGGGATGCCGCTACGGATTGCTGGCAACGAGCAGCGCCCAGCCGAAGTCGGTGAGGTGATGCAGGGCCTGGTCGGTGCCGATCAGCCACCAGAACCAGCGGTGGTCGGGACCAATGCCGAAATGGGAAACACAAAATCCCTTGGCCCTGTCGAAGCAGAAATGAACCGCGAAGTCGACCGGCCCGAGGAACCATAGCCGTGGCACCAGGGTCGCAAACAACAATGTCGCCAGCGCCCCGTGAACCATGCAATGGACGGTGAGCGGCAACAACCACCCGGTCTTTCCGTCCTTGCCTCGCGCCATCCAGGAGTTCTGCAGGAAGAAGTCCGCGACGACGTGCTTCACGGTCAGAACCAGCATCCAGCAAACCAATGGAGCCGTGGCGATCGCGCCCGACCATAGAGGAAGCGTCATCTGGACCCTCGTGTGCGATTCTGACGCCCAACGGTATTATGACCGGTCGACCATGCACAAGAAAAAGCGCCGCCCTGCGTCATGGCGCGGCGCACACGTGGCGGATCGCATCATCGCCTCCCGCATCGCCTGCCGCTGCTTGACAGCAGTGGTCATGGCCGCGTTGCGGCCCTGACGGCCGTTGACGGCCGTTGACGGCCATTGGCCGGACGGGCAACTATGCCGGCCAACTTTCGCGCAACGTTTGCGCTACCGCCGCGAGGAGGCACTGCCTGACTTGCCCAAGCTGCCCCTGCTCCCCCGACTGATTTCGCAGACCAGGAGCGGTGCCGCGAGCTGGCAGCCGACGACGGTCACCCATGTCGCGTTGATCGTCGGGATCATCGCGCTGCTGGTTTGGACGTTCGAGCCGGCCTATACGCGCGGACGCTTCTGGATCGAACTGGCGTTGTGGCTTTGCCTGGCCGTGTTCGTCTGGGAATGGGGCGTTCGGATCTACTATTCCCGCGCCAAGCGCGGCATCACGCGCTATCTGGCCTCCGGCGGCGGTATCATCGACACGGCGTCGGCGCTGGCGGTGCCGCTTGCCCTCGCCGTCGGAATCCCGGCCAAGTCGGCTTGGCTGTTCGCCGCAATCTGGCTGCTCAAGGTGGCTCCCGAATTGTCGGGCCTCAAGCAGCTGCAGCGGGTGATCGTGCGCGAAGCCGGCCCACTGGCGAGCGTGCTGGCCATCTTTTTGCTGGTGCTGTTCGTTGCCTCCACCATCGTCCATGTGCTGGAGCGCGACGAGCAACCCGAGGCGTTTGGCAGCGTCCCAGCCACGCTGTGGTGGGCGGTGGCGACCCTGACCACCACCGGCTATGGCGACGTGGTGCCGCACAGCACGTTGGGCCGACTGGTGGCGGCAGGCGTGATGATCTGCGGACTTTTCATCTTTGGCCTGTGGACGGGTATCCTCGCTACCGGCTTCGCCGCGGAAAACCGCCGGCACAATTTCATCAAGACCTGGGAATACGTCAGCAAGGTCCCGTTTTTCGGCCGCCTGGCCCCCGGCGCCATTACCGACGTGACGCAAATGCTGCGCCGTCTCGACCTGCCACCTAGGGTCACGGTGGTTCGTCGGGGCGCGGTCGGCGACTGCATGTATTTCATCGCGGCGGGGCAGGTCGAAGTCGAACTGCCGGACAAACGCATACGTCTCGGCGAAGGCGCATTCTTCGGCGAACTGGCGCTGCTCGGCGACAACATCCGGACCGCGAACGTCGTCACCAAGGAGGTGTCGACGTTGCTGATCCTCGATCTTGTCGATTTCCGGCTGCTGATGGCCCGGCACCCCGAACTCTCCAAGGCGATCGACGCCGAGGCGAACCGGCGCAAGCTGGAAAACGAGCGCGGGGACGCGCCACAGTGAACACGAGGCTCGAAGCCAGGGGGATTGCGCCATGACGCTGACGGAATTTGCCCAGCTGCTCGATCGGCTAACGCTGGCCGCCGAGGCCGCGGACGGCGCCGGCTTCGCCGCCTGCTTTGCCGACGACGCCGTCTATCACGACTACATCTACGGTCCCCATCGCGGGCGCACCGACATCGCCCACATGCTCGAAAACCTGTTTCGGCGCGACGCCGCCGACGACTACCGCTGGGAGATGTTCGACCCGGTGTTCGACGGACGCCTCGGCTACGCCTGGTCGCTGTCCAGCTTCACGTCGCTGGTGCCGCAATTCAAGGGCAGGTTCGTGGTGATCGACGGCATCAGCCGCTTTGTGCTGCGCGACGGACTGATCGCGGAATACCGCGAGACCGTGAACGCCGGGGTCGCGATGGCCCAGCTCGGCGTCGAGCCCGAGCGGATGAACAAGGTGATGTCGCGCTGGGCCACCGCGCTCAGGGAGAACGAGGCGACGATCGACTACCTCGCCCGGCCCAAGCGCGGGCGCTAGAGGTCGAGCCTGTCTGTCATGCCCGGGCCGCGACGTTCTGGCTTTCCCCTGCCCGCCGTTCCGCCTCGACCGCGGACTTGAAACCAGCGCGCTGCTGCAGGCGCGACCAGTAGGCCGCCACGGCCGGGCCGAAGTCCTTCGACAGATCGAGCCGCTGCGCGAACAACAGCGCGTAGCCGACCGAGATATCGGCCACGGTAAAGCGGCCGCCGCAAAGATACTCCTTGCCCGAGGCCAGCGCAGCTTCGAGCCCGCGCAGGCGCCCCAGAAACCATTTGGCGTAGTCCCCGGCCACTTGCGGATTGCGCCGCTCCGGCGGCTCGAGCTGGAGATAGCGGAACACCAGCGTCTGCGGGAACGTCAGCGTGGCCTCGCCGAAATGCAGCCAGTTCAGAAAGGCGCCGTAGTCCGGCTCCTCCACGGAAACAGCCAGCGGCGTCGGCCCGTGACGCGTCACCAGATATTGGCAGATCGCGGATGACTCCGTCATGCGCGTGTCGCCATCGATCATCAGCGGAATCGTTCCGAGCGGATTGATCGCCAGATATTCCTTGGCAAATACGCGCGGCGGAAACGGCAGCATCTTGAGATCGTAGGAGAGCCCCATCTCCTCAAGCGTCCACAACACCCGGAACGAGCGCGCCTGGGCGCAGTGATAAAGCGTGATCATGACTGCCTGCCTTCCTTCTGCGCCGTCCCCGGCAGCGTCCCCATCAATTTGCTGATGATGCTCAGCATCACCTCGTCCGCGCCTCCCCCGATCGAGGTCAGGCGGCGATCCCGATAGGCGCGGCTGACCGGGGTTTCGTTCATGAACCCCATGCCGCCCCAATATTGCAGGCACCCGTCCGGCACCAGACGGCCGAGACGTCCCGCCTTCAGCTTGGCCATCGAGGCCAATTTGGTGACGTCTTCGCCGGCGATCAGTGCTTCCGCCGCGCGGTAGACCAGCGACCGCAACAGCTCGATCTCCGTCTGCAGCTCGGCGAGCTTGAAATGGACCGTCTGGTTGTCGAGGATGCTGTGACCGAACGCCATCCGGCCACGGGTGTAGTCGATGGTCTGGTTGATGGTGCGTTCGTGCGCCTTCAGGCAGGCGGCCGCCGCCCACAGGCGCTCCTCCTGAAACTGCAGCATTTGATAGGTAAAGCCACGGCCTTCCTCGCCGATGCGGTTGCGCATGGGCACCCGGACCTCGTCGAAATAGATCTGCGCCGTGTCGGACGCGCGCATGCCGAGCTTGTCCAGCTTGCGGGCGATCTGCACGCCCTTGGTTTTCATCGGCACGATGATCAGCGACTTGTTGTGATGTTTCGCGGCATCGCCAGTGTTGGCCAACAGGCAGATCCAGTCCGCCTGGGTGCCGTTGGTGATCCACATCTTGCCGCCGTTGATCACATAATCGTCGCCATCGGCGCGCGCCGTGGTCTTGATCGAGGCGACGTCGGAGCCCGCCCCGGCCTCCGAGACGCCGATGCAGGCGACCATGTCGCCCGCGATCGCGGGCGCAAGAAATTCCCGGCGCAGCTCGTCGGAGCCGAACCGCGCCAGCGCCGGCGTCGCCATGTCGGTCTGCACCCCGATCGACATCGGCACCCCGCCGCACTCGATGGTGCCGATCTCTTCGGCCATCATCAGCCCATAGCTGTAGTCCAGCCCCTGGCCGCCGAACTCCACCGGCTTGGTGAGGCCGAGAAAGCCCAGCTCGCCGAGCTTCTTGAAGACCTGGTGCGCCGGGTAGATTCCCACCTCTTCCCATTGATCGACATAGGGATTGATCTCGGTTGTGATCAATTTGTGCAGGATGCGGCGCGCCTGCTCATGCTCGGCGGTAAATAGCATTGTGTTTCCTTCCCAGAGGCCTCGCGGGCCGCGGCGGTTCTTTGACGACCCTTGTCCAGCCACGATGTTGCTGATCCGGGGCGAAGAAGGCAACAGCCGTGGCACGCGATGCAAGCGGATCCGTCTGCGCCAGACGCTCGGCTGAGCGCGGCCGCGGGGGCTCGACCTCGTCGCCGCAGCCAACTACCATCCCGCTTCCGTCGTCGCGCGAGGCGTCTGCCCGCCGGTCGGATCCGACGATCGCCACCTCACCGGAACGGTGCCAAACGATGGAATTTTTCTTCGACTGCTCCAGCCCCTGGACCTATCTGGCCTTCCACAACGTACAGCCGCTCGCTGCGGAGCTCGGCGAAACCATCGTCTGGCGGCCGATCCTGGTCGGCGGCGTCTTCAACAGCGTCAATCCCAGCGTCTACGCCGCACGGGACAATCCGATCCCCATCAAGCAGCGCTACTACGCCAAGGATCTGCAGGACTGGGCGCGATCGGCGGGGCTGCGAATCAAGATGCCCCCCACGGTATTTCCGGTGAACAGCGTCAAGGCCATGCGCGGATGCCTGCTGCTGGCCCCCGAAGGCAAGCTGGTCGGGTTCGCACGCGCGGTGTTCGAAGCCTACTGGAGCGACGACCGGGACATTTCCCAGGACGCGGTTCTTGCCGATATCTGCAGGGGCATCGGCATCGACCCCGACTGGTTTTTTGCCGGCATTGCCACGCAGCCGGTCAAGGACACGCTGAAGGCCAATACCGAGGAACTGATTCGCCGCGGCGGCTTCGGTTCACCGACGATCTTCGTCGGCGCGGACGACATGTATTTCGGCAATGACCGGCTACCGCTGGTCCGCGAGGCGCTGCAGCGCCGCGCGGCCGGCTAGTTTACGATCAGCTTGATCCGCGAGATCATTTCGTCGACCGCAATGTCGATCGGCACCTTCTCGTTGACCACCCGGTTCATCGCCACCGCCCACACGTTCTCGCTGTTGACGATGGTGAACTTGTAGTTTCGGGTGTACTCGAACGGCACCGTGCCGGCCATGAACTGATCGTACACCGAGCGCCGATGCGGGTCCGCCCGCCAGAACGGCCGCGCCTGCCCCGATTTGGTCACCGGGAACCAGCGCCCCAGCGATCCCTCGACATAAGGCGTCAGGTTTTCATCCTGCAGCAGAAAGCTCACGAACCGCTTGGCCAGGGCCTTGTTCCTGGCGCTGGCGAACACCACGCCGGTCTTGACCGCCGCGCGATAGACCATCTTCGAGCCGTCGGGTTTGTCCGGGAAGCCGATGGTGGCGATCGACTCCTCGTAGTTCTGCTTCGCCTGCGCGCGTTGCTCGGCCGTCAAAGCCTTGTTGTTGCCGTCATCGAGCCATTTGCCGGGAATGGAGAGCGAGGCGTTGTCGGTCATCACGATCGAACGGCCGTGGAAGGCCACGTTGTTGTCGGGATCCCGCCAGTTCGTGACCGATGGCGGGGCGCAACCTCTGAGCGCCGGCATGACATAGCTCGTCAGCGCCTTGACCAGGCCCTGCCGCACCTTCGGATCATCCACGAGCAGCCTGCCGTCGGCATCGACCAGCTTGACGTCATACGCATCCAGGAAGGTCAGGAAAGAAAAAAACGAGTCGGTGGAATCGACTCCCATCGGCGCGCCGATTCCAAAGACGCGCTGGCCGGTGGCCCGGCGCAGGGCCGGCTGCACCCTGTCGCACCAAAACGCCCAATAGTCGTCCCAGCGGGCCGGAATGTCGGTTGTCTTGAAGCCGGCCTTGTCCAGCATGTCCCTCCAGTAGTTGATGTGTATGGTCTGCTGCTTCAGGGGAAACGCATAATAGGCCCGGCGATTGGTCTTGCCGTTGAGCAGAAAGGTCGTTTCCAGCGTGTTCGGCGCAAATCTGTCCTTGAGGGGCAGCAGGATTTCCGACAGGTCTTCGAGCCTGCCGTCGAACGCCCATTTGCCGGTCACCTGGAAATCGAACACGTCGGCAAAGGCGACGTCCGGCGGAGAGTCGGAATCGAGCGCCGCCTCGGTTCGGGGGATCATCTCCTGCTCGGGATATCGCGACAGTTCGACCGTCGCGCCGGTCTTCGCTTCGAAGGCCTTGATGGTATTTGCAAGGGCATCGTCCTCGGCCTTGTAGAAGCCCTTCACCCAAAACACCGAGAGAGTTTCGGCGCTGCCCGAACCGGCCGCGATCAGCCATGCAGCCGCGACGCTCACGGACACGATAGCCCTCATCGTCCCCCCTCCCCGTCGCGTGAGCCGACGCATGATTCCTCCCGTTTTAGGAATCATATCCGATCCTAGCGACCGCGGCGCGGCGCGCCGACGATTGCACACGGTCAATTTGAAAGGGATGGTTGAAGGTCTTCGGCACCGCAACATAAAGTCGGCGCGCGATATTGCCCGCGGCCGGATGCACTGCCCCCGAGAAGCCCACCAGGCTTCGGTACGGCTATATTTTACGCGCCATAACGACTGCAGCGCGCCAAGCCCGCGGGCCAGGGCGCGGCCCGGGTCCGGAACGGCCAGGGCCAACAACCCGATGCGGCGGAGCAGCCCACTTCAAACGCGCTCACGCCACCGCGGGGCGGCGCACACCGGCGAAAATCCGGCCCACGGGGTCACGGGCGCGACGGCGACGCGGCGCGCATGAACTTCCCCTCGATCAGTGGCTGATCATCCAGGGCCGGCTGGTCGGAAAGCCTTTCGCGCCGGACCGCGTCTTGGTGACGAGCCGCCCCGCCTTGCCGGAGCAACAGGCGCAGCCGCTGCCGTGCGACGCCTTGTATTCGCCGATGGTTTTCGGCGCGTGGGCGCTGCGCTCGTTGGTGGCGTGGGCTTTGCGCGACGACGCCGGCATGCATGAAAAATTCGGCGCGGTCAGGATCACCCGCGGCGCCTGCGCGCCGCAAGCCGGGCAATCGTCGGGCTCGTCGCATTCCGCCATCGGACGGATGTTGGTGAATGGACCGCAGTCCGTGCAGAGATATTCATAGACCGGCATAACACCGTCCCTCCCAGGCATTTCCGCGAGTTGGAGGAAGAGCGGCTCACGCCGCTCTTCCTCGCCCCGCCCTCACTTGTCCTGCGACAGCGGCAAGTCGACGCCGCCCTTGATGTGCTTGATCGGTCCGGCCGACGACGGCATGATGTCGAAATCGAAGATCTCGGTCGGCAACCACAACGTCGCGCAGGCGTTGGGCACGTCGACCACGCCGGAGATGTGGCCCTGGCAAGGCGCGGTGCCGAGAATGGAATAGGCCTGGGCGCCGGAGTAGCCGAACTTCTTGAGGTATTCGATCGCGTTCAGGCAGGCCTGGCGATAGGCAATGTGGACGTCGAGATAGTGCTGCTTGCCCTGCTCGTCGACCGAAATGCCCTCGAAGATCAGGTAGTCCTTGTAGTTCGGCGTGATCGGCGACGGCTTGAACACCGGATTCTTGATCCCGTATTTTGCGACGCCGTCCTTGATGATGTCGACCTTGAGGTGCAGCCAGCCGGCCATCTCGATGGCGCCGCAGAAGGTGATCTCGCCGTCG
The DNA here is from genome assembly GCA_052326245.1 of Xanthobacteraceae bacterium. Taxonomy (GTDB): domain Bacteria; phylum Pseudomonadota; class Alphaproteobacteria; order Rhizobiales; family Xanthobacteraceae; genus Bradyrhizobium_A. The sequence continues at coordinate 20,314 of JBKQQE010000219.1, forward strand.
CCCTGGCTGAAGTGCAGATCGCCCATCGACAGTCCGCCACCCGGCACATAGACCGGGAAATAGATCTTCGAACCGCGCGACAGGTCCTTGATGTCGCAGTTGCCGCCGTGCTCGCGCGGCGGCACCGTGCGGGCGCCCTCGGCCGCAGCCTTGGCCTTGCCGTCCCCCTTCAGCCGGCCCATGTGCGCGGTCGGACCGAACGGCGGATTGGCCAACCCCGGAACCCGGGTCGGATTGGTGGCGATCAGGGCGGTCTCGCGCTCGTTCCAGGTCGCCAGCAGCTTCGGATCGGGCAAGCAACCGATCAGGCCCGGATGAATCAGGCCCGCGAAGTTGACGCCCGGCACATGGCGCGACGACGTGTACAGGCCGTGGATGTCCCAGATCGACTTCTGCGCCAGCGGAAAGTGATCGGTCAGGAACCCGCCGCCGTTCTTCTTGGAAAAGAACCCGTTGAAGCCCCAGAGGCTCTCCTTCATCGGACCGACGTCCAGGAGATCGACGACCAGGAGATCGCCGGGCTCGGCGCCCTTGACGCCGATCGGACCGGACAGGAAGTGCACGATCGACAGATCGATGTCCCGCACATCGTCCGCCGAATCGTTGTTCTTGATGAATCCCCCGGTCCAGTCATAGGTCTCGATGATGAAATCATCGCCCGGGTTCACCCACTCAACCATCGGAATGTCGGGGTGCCACCGGTTGTGCACCTTGTCGTTCTCGTAGGCGGACTGATTCAAATCGACTTTAATCAACGTCTCTGGCATCTTGCGCTCCCCTTTTACTGCGACGACTAGACAGACAAGAATTTCGCGATTTGCGCTTCATCGATCCCGGCCCGCGGATCGTCACGCACGATCTCGCCGTTCTCGATCACCAGCACCCGATCGGCGATGTCGAGCGCGAAGCTGAGGACCTGCTCCGAAACCACGATCGAGAGCCCGCGCTCGTCCCGGATCCGCTTCAGCGTGCGGGCCATTTCGCGGATGATCGACGGCTGGATGCCCTCAGTCGGCTCGTCGAGCAGCAGGACCTTGGGCTTGGTGGCGAGCGCGCGCGCGATCGCAAGCTGCTGCTGCTGGCCGCCCGACAGGTTGCCGCCCCGGCGCCCTTTCATTTCCAGCAGCACCGGGAACAGCTCGTAGATGCCCGCGGGCACCTCCTTCTCTCCGGATGCGACCAGGCCGGTCTCGATGTTTTCCTTCACCGTCATGGTGGAGAAGATCATGCGACCCTGGGGCACATAGGCGAGCCCCTTCGCGACACGTTCGTAGCTCTTGAGTCGTGACAGCTCGTCGCCGTCCATCGTCACCGACCCCTTCTTGGTCGGAACGATCCCCATCAGCGACTTCATCAGGGTCGTCTTGCCCATCCCGTTGCGTCCCATGATCGCAACGATTTCGTTCGGGTTGACCGACACGTTGAGCCCATGGAGCACCTCGCTCTGACCGTAGGCGACATGCAGGTCGGAAATTGCAAACATTGCGGGCTCCTGTTCAGTGTCCGAGATAGACTTCGATGACCTTGGGATCGTTCTTGACCTTCTCCATGGTTCCCTCGGACAGGATCTGTCCCTGGTGCAGCACCGTGACCTTGTGGGCGATGTCCTCGACGAATTTCATGTCGTGCTCGATCACGAGGACCGAGCGGTCCTTGATGATCCGGTTCAGCAGCTCCGCGGTCTTGACGCGCTCGCTGACGCTCATCCCGGCAACCGGCTCGTCGAGCATCAGCAATTCGGGGTCCTGGATCAGGAGCATGCCGATCTCCAGCCATTGCTTCTGACCGTG
>JBKQQE010000220.1:0-2521 GCA_052326245.1 Xanthobacteraceae bacterium
CGGAAGGACACCCCGGCGACGCTTTCATTCACGGCCTGTCCGAGGAGTTGTCGACTCGCTTCAAGATCAACCACGCGACGGTTCAAATCGAAGTTGATCAGACTCTTGCGTGCGCGCTTGCACCTGACAATGTAGTCTAGCTTCGGTCAAACATGGAGGGGCGTAAAACCGCAAGAAATGTCTGTCAACGCCGGAGAGTTATTGCAGCGGTTGGCCGGAGCGAAAGTGCAGCAGGGATGCAAGCAAACAGGCCCCCGATATCGGGGGCCTGTTTGCTTGTCGCGTTTTTTCTAGGCGGAGGCGCTTGGTGGTGGCAGGTCCGCGACGGCGGGCTCGACCTTTGCCTGACGTGACCGGCGCTTGCTTTGAGCGAGCCGATAACTGTCCCCATTCATCTCAAGGATATGCACGTGATGCGTGAGGCGGTCGAGGAGCGCGCCGGTGAGCCGCTCTGAGCCGAATACGCTCGTCCACTCGTCGAACGGCAGATTGCTCGTGACGAACGTGCTCCCCCGCTCATAGCGCTGGCTGAAGACCTCGAATAAAAGTTCGGCTCCAGTTGGGGACAGCGGCACGTAGCCGAGTTCATCGATAATCAGCAGCCTGTAGCCAGCGAGCTGACGTTGGAACCGCAAAAGCCGTTTCTCGTCACGCGCCTCAAGCAGTTCGTGAACGAGAGCGGACGCGGTGATGAAGCCGACCGATAGACCCTTCTGGCAGGCTGCCAATCCGAGCCCGAGCGCGATGTGACTCTTGCCCGTCCCACTGTTGCCGACAGCAATGATGTTCTCGCGGCGCTCGATGTAGTCCGAGCGCGCCAGCTCCAGCACCAACATCTTGTTCAACGATGGCAGCGCCAGAAAGTCGAAGCTGTCGAGGCTTTTGACAGTCGGGAATCGCGCCGCCTTGATCCGGCGGTCCACCATGCGCCGCTCGCGATCGATCATCTCCATCTCCGCCAACCGCATAAGGTAGCGGGGATGATCGACACCTTCAGCCGCACACAGGCGGGCGACCTTGTCGTATTCCCGCAAGAATGTCGGCAGCTTGAGCGCCTTGAGATGGTGGGCGAGTAGGATCTGCGGTGCGTCGGTCATGCCGCCGCTCCGGACAACAAATCCATGTATGACCGCGCCGATGTTGTCGCGACAGTCGCTCTGGGAAGATATGGATAAATCGTCATGTCCAGGCGTGGCGGACGTCGTTCGATGCGACACAACACCAGATGCTTCACGGCATCAAAGCCGACCGCGCCCCGCGCGATCGCGTCGCGAACGCCTGCGGCCACGTCGTCGATCTTGAACACCTCCATCAGCCGCAGCACCTGCACGAACTCACGCTTGCCCTTTTTGCCCATGCGAGCTTCCAGAAGTCGGCGCAGCGTCGTGAACTCTTCGGGCAATTTCCAATCGGCAAGCGGCGCGGCTTGGTCGAGCGCGTTGACCTTTTGCTCGATCAACGCCAGGTAGTGCAGCGGATTAAACACGAAGTCCTCGCGCTCGTAGGAGCGTGTATGACGCGCGATAATCTCTGCCCCGCAGGCGATAACGATCTCGTGCACGTAACCACGAACCAGCACCTTCTGATGCCCGTATGCCGTCGGCGCCGAGTAGTCGTTGAGCCGGTAGCGGACCAGCGATAGCGAAGAGACCCTTGCGGGCGCCTTCTCGCAGGCGTCGTATGGTGCAGGCAGCGGCTTCTGGAAAGCGGCAAGATCACGCTCCAGCCGATCGCCAATTGTCCCTTCATGGCCGCGCAAACTGTCCGCCATTCGACGGCGGCAGCATTCCAACAGGTGGGCGTTCAACGCCTCGAAGCTCTCAAAGACCGGGATTGGAACGAGGTAGTTTCGTCGCGCATAGCCGACGAGCCCTTCGACTTTGCCCTTGTCGTTGCCTTTGCCGGGTCGACCAAACCGATCCTCGAACAGGTAGTGCGATTGCAATTCGGTGAACACACGCGTTCGTTGCCGCTTACCGTCTCCGAGGATGCGGGCCACTGCGATTTTGGTGTTGTCATACAGGATTGATTTCGGCACACCGCCGAAGAAAGCAAACGCCCGAACGTGGCCGTCACAAAAGGCTTCCGTCGTCTCCGCTGGATAGCCGACCACGAAGCAGGCGTCGGAGTGCGGCAAATCAAAAGCAAAGAAGTGGATTTTGCGCTCTACGCCGCCGATGATGCCGATGGCCTCGCCAAAGTCTACCTGAGCATGCCCCGGAGGGTGCGCCAGCGGCACGAACATCTCCTGAGACCGCTGACGCCAGTCGGCCACGTAATCCTTCACAATCGTGATCCCGCCCATAAAGCCATGCTCGTCACGAAGTCGCTCGAAAATCCGCTTTGCTGTGTGTCGCTGCTTCTTCAATCGTTTCTGATCGGCGGCCAGGATCGCTTCAATAGTGGGCGTGAAGTCGTCGAGTTTGGGTCGACACGGCGGCTTGCTGCGCCTGTATCCAGGCGGCGCCGAGAACTTCAGCATCTTCGAGACCGTCCGGGGATTTATCCCAAACCGCTCCGC
>JBKQQE010000221.1:0-12528 GCA_052326245.1 Xanthobacteraceae bacterium
AGCCAACATTTACGATCGGGACGTTTTTCCCGCCTACGCAACTGGCGAGCCAAAAATCGGGAGTGGGAGCGCTCAACGGCGACCATCGAGCCTTGAATCAATTTTCAACTGATTTAGGAATCCTGCCTGCAAACCGGCCTTAGCGCGCGACCGCTTCGCGTACGCGGGGAAGCGCCGGCAGCGACCCGGTGGGGTTGGGGTCCGCAGGAGCCGCCTTCGCCATCGCGTCGGGGAAGCGGGTCTTCATTTCGCGCAGGAAACCTTCCAGCGTATCGACGCTCGCCGCCATCTTGGCAATCTGGGCGAATTCGGCGCTGCTCGCCGCGGCCGGCTGGCTGGCGATGTCGAAGGCGACGCGGTCGGCGCCTTCGCTCATCTTCGGACCGTATTTCTCCCGCAGCCGCGCCGAGCCGATTCCATCCTCGGCGAGCGCGTAGCCGATCGCGGCGCGGATGATATCGCCCTTCTCGGCGGCATCGAGCGGCTGGAAGTCCTTCCACCGTTCGCCATAGTAAAGCTCGACCTGCTCGGCGGACTCGCGCCAGCGCCGCGCCGCCCAGTAGATGTCCGAGCGCAGCCGGATCACCTCGCGACCGCTGAGGTTGGAGACGATGTCGAGCGCGAGATCGTGGCGGCCGAGATCACTCTGCGCGCGGGCCTCGAGCAGCAGCCGCTGCTGGCGCAGTTCGCCGGCGAGATCGGCGACGCGGGTGCCGCGCAGCACGGTGGCGGCGCGATCGGGCTTGCGGTTCATCAGATAGATGGTCGCGAGCCGCGACGCGACCTGGGCGCGGGCGGCGCCTTCGAGACGATGATCGACCTGGTATTGCAGCAGGTCCGCGGCCTGGTCGAGCAGGTCGATGCCGACCAGCCGCTCGGCGAGACGGCGGATCAATTCGTCGCCGCGGCGCCCGATCGGGGTGAGTTCGCGGAAATCGTAGAACAGCCCCAGCGCCTCGACCGGCGGCAGATCGTCGCCCTTGCTGCTCAGGAACAGTTTGGCGAACAGCGCCGACGTTTCGTCCTGGATCTGGCGCGACACCTCGGAATTAGGTGACAGCCGCGTCGCGACCCGCGCCGCGGTGAAGGCGTCGCGCACCCGTCCGGCGTCGGCATAGATGCGGGTCAGCTGCTGCAATGTCTGCAATTCGAGCGTGTCGCCGCGCCAGGTCACGGCGAGCGTTTCGAGCGCGGGGGTCGCGTCCTCGACGCTCAGCTCGTGACGTTTCTGCCGCAGCGTGAGCTGCAGCAGATTGGCCTTCGCTGCCGCGGGCCGGTCGTCGGACGCGGCAACCTCATCATAGGCGGCGAGCGCTTCCTTTTCGTGGCCGAGCGCCTCGGCAAGCTGGGCGCGCATCACCGCGACCGTGGGCTTCAGCGCCGCCGGCACGCCGATGACGTCGAGATCGTTGCTGCGCGCCGACGCCCCCGCATAGTCCCGCACTTCGAGCGAGGCGCGCATGGCGTTGGCAAGCACGATGCGCTGCAGGTCTTCCGGCAGCGCCGCCACCGAAAATTCGGCGTTCTTGAATTTCTCGCGCGCCTCGGCCCACTTCTCCTGGCGCGCAAGGGCGAGACCCTTCCAGACCTGGAGATCGTAGATGCCGGCGATCAGGGGGTTGCCGAGGTCCTTCAGGCCCTCCGCGGGGCGGTCGCTCAGGACATTGGCGATCGCGCGAATGACCAGCGCCGGCGGGTCCTCGTTGCCAGCCTTGGCCTCGACCAGCGCCAGGTTGGCTACCGCCCTCGCCTCCTGGAAGAAGCCCCGCGCCAGATAGAAGCGGGCAAGATTGATGTTGGCCGGAACCCGCGCCTCCTCGGGGACGCTCGCCGCGGCGTCGATCAGCGCGTTGAGACGTTCGAGGAAGGCGGCGTCGCGATTCTCCCGCCAATCGGTGGGGTCGAAGATCGGCCGCGGCCCGCTGGCACCGCGCGGCGCGACAAAATCGGCGGACGACAGGGTCAGGCCGCCCGGACGCGAGATCACCACCTTGTCGGGCTGGGTCGTGACGGAGAGATCGTCGGCGTCGGATTGCAGGACCACACCATGGATCGATTCCAGCAGCGAGAATTCGACGAAATGCTGGGGCTTGATGAAGCCGCGCGCCGGCAGCGGCGCGGTCACCACCGTGAGGACGTCGCCGGCGTCCGGATCGACGACCCGGTGGATGGCGCCGGGATTTGGCAGCGCGACGGCGACGTGGGCCCGTGTCGGATCGGCGATGTTGCGCACCGCCGACAAGGCCTGCGACGGCGCGTCGATGGTATCGCCGAACACGACCGTCAGGTCCGACCCGTCGCCGAACAGGCTGGCCAGTTGCGGGCGATTGAGGCGGATGCGCAGCGCCTGCCCGGAATCGAGCGGCAGCACCGAGACGTCACTGACGATCGATCCGCCCTCGCGCCGGATCGCCTCGACGTCGAGCGACTGCACCTCGTCGAACACCAGCCAGACCGACTCGCCGCGGCGGAACATCGCGATCGGCTTTGCCTGCGCGAACGGAAAGATCAGCCGCAGCCCGTCGCTGCTGCGCTTGGCCGAGACGGTTACCGCGGCGGCGTGGACCGGAGCGGCCACGGGCGCGGCAGCCGCGGGGGGAGCGGTCGCCGGTGCGACGGACGCGGCGGAGGATGCGGGCGCCGGAGCCGTCGCCGGCGGCGGCGCGGCGACGGACGCGGCCGCGCGCACGGGAGCCGGCGCGGGGCGAACTTCCGTCATTGCCTTCGCCGCAGGCGGCGGGGTCGGCGCCGGCATCTCGGCTGCGGCGGCCTTGACCTGTTGCATGATGTCGTTCGCCGCGGCCACCGGCGGCGGGCCGCGGGTTTCGGAAGAGCGGCTCTCGGAGGCCTCGGGCGCCGGCGCGCGCTCGGCCGGTTTCGGCGGCGCGGCCGCGACCGGTGCGGGCTCCGGCCTGGCATCCGGCACGCGCGCCGCAGCCGCCGGCGGCTTGCGGCTCTGGCTGAAGCCGATATCGACGACGTAACTTGAATCTTCGCGGAACGAGTGAACGTCGACCTCGCCGATCACCGACAACGTCACCTTGGACGATGCCCCCTCGATCTTCTGCTCGATGGTGCCGACATTCGACGGCGCGGCGATCTTGGCATCGGCCAGGTCGAAATTCAGCGGCGCAGAGAACACCAGGGACAATTGCTTGTCCTCCAGCGACGACGAGGCGCCGATACCCGGCGGCAGTTCGAACACGAAGCGGACGAATGTCGGCTGCACCGAGGCGCGCACCCTTACCGGCGGGCGCTTCTTGGCCTCGACCGCGCTCTTCTGCTGGCGCAGCTCGCGCTCCGCTTCGCGCGCGCGTTCGGCGAGGTCGCGCACGACCTCCTGCGGCAGCGGCGGCGGCGGGCCTTTCCAGTTGTCGGGCAGGAAATCGATGAAGGTGCGTTCGCCCGCCATCATGGAATTGACCGTGACCTTGCGGGCCAGCGCCAGGCGAATGGCGAGGCCGTCGGGATCGCGCCGGGCGGAGCCGACATAGTCCGGCACCGCATCCGCGAGCTTTCCGACCGACACGTCGACCGGCTTCTTGAACCGGATCACGACGATGGAGCCGGCGATCGCCACTTCGGAATCGACGTCGTCGTCGAGCCGGATGACGAGCCGTGCGAATCCCCCGGAGGACGAGAAGGTGGCGTCGCCCTTCACCGCGTCGGCGCGCGCCGATGACGGCATTGCCGCGAGCGCCAGCACCGCGGCGAAAGCGACCGCGGCCACGCCCGACACGGCGCGGCGCAGCGTCGCCCGCAACCGCGAGAGCGTCTGCGGCCAGCCTTTTGCGCTCCCCGATCGCGCCATGCTCACGTCTCTCGGACCGCCCTCGCAGCCATCTGTCTCAGGCCTCTTGCCGGCCTGCCTTCGGCATCGGCGGGCCGGCCGTTCGCCGAACTGGCGGGCCGGACCGGCCCCCTACGGACCCAATCTAGGATCGGGCAATTAAGGAGCTGTTAAGCAAACCCTTCAATCAGTTGGTGTCCTCGACCGCCGGCCGGCCTTCGATCTTGGGAAGCGCCATGGCGCTGGCGGTATCGCCGCCTGCCCTGCGCGCCAGTTCCACGGTGAGGTGCTCGGCGGCTTCGGGCTGCATCAGCCCGAGAATGTCGGACATCTTGCGCGGCGCGATCTTGGCGGCGACCTGGATCAACACCGACATTTCGAGCCGGTCGAAGATCTTGGCGGCGTCCTTCGGCTTCATCGATTCGTACATCGTCACCAGGCCCTTGAAGCGGTCGGCCTCGGCCTGTCCCTTCTGCTCGGTCGCCACCCCGATTCGGGCCTCCACCGCCTTCATCTCAGAAAACTTGCACTCGATCCGCTTCTCGGCTGCCTTCAGCAGGTTCTCGCGGATGTCGATTTCCCGGGCCCTGGTGTCGAGTTCCTGGCGCCGGTCCTGCAACCGCTCGAGAATGGCGCGCTCGGACGCCGACACGGCGCTGCCCGGCTGCGGCATGGTCGCGGCGAGATCGGTCGGCCGCGGCGGTGCTGCGCCCTTGGCGGGGGCAGCCGCCTTCTCCGCCTTGCCCTCGGCCTTGGCTTCTGGTTTTCCCTCGCCCTTGGCCGCGTCCTTCTTCTCCTCCACCGAGCCGGTGATGTCGGACGGATCGCCCAGCAACGCGCCGCCGCGCGACGGAAAATTGAACATCTGCTGCGCCCACGAGCCGGCCTTCGGCGGCGGCGGCAGCTCGCGTTCGCTGAAGATGTAGCCCCCGTCGAGCAGCAGCCCCAGGGTCTTCAGCGTCACCAGACCGATGATGGCGGCAAGCACAAACGGCAGCAGGCGGAAGTCACGCGATAACTTCATGCGGCGATCCCTGCCGACCGCTTGCGTTCCGAAAACGCCTTCGCAGCCGCGACCATCGCCTGCGGCGAATTCGGCGCCGGGCGTTCCGGCTCATCGGCGGTCCGGCCGGCCGCGACGATGCGCGACAGCCGGCGCAGCAACTCGTCGCCGGCGAGCAGTCGCTTGCTCAGTTCGCCGGACATGTCGGTGGCGGCATCGAGACGGCTGCCGAGGTTCTCGTTGCAGTCGCGCACCGTGAGCTTGAGCCCGGCGATGGCGCGTTCGGCAATCTCGGTCGCGGTGATCAGTTCCGCGATCACCGCCTTCAGCGACTGCTCGTCCGCCCGCAACCGCGTCAGGCGCTTGTTGAGCACCATGCAGTAGCCGATGGTGAGCATGAGCAACATGGCGACCAGGCTCTCGATTATCATTCCGAGCATATGGTTCATTGTGCCTCCATCATCTTGGTCTGCTCGTCGGCTTTTTCGAACATCGCTAGCGTCATGTGCGGCTTGCGCAGCGGCTTGATGACGCGAATGGCGACGCGATCGCCGACCCGCCCCATCCGCCCCTCGGTCAGGGTGACGTCGCCGCAGCGCACCGAGACCATGGCGTCGGCGCGCAACCCGAGCGGCAGGGTGTCGCCGACCTGCAGCTTCATCAGTTCCTTGAGCGGGATATCCGCCTCGTACAGCACCGCGTCGACGGCGATCTGCGCCCGCGAGATCTCGGTGGCGAGGTGACCCTCCCAGATCGGATCGCGGCCGAATTTTTCGCCCATGAACATCTGCAACAGAACGTCGCGGATGGGTTCGATGGTGGCATAGGGCAGCAGCAATTCGATGTTGCCGCCGCGGTCTTCCATGTCGATGCGCAGGCGAACGAGAATCGCGGCGTTGGCGGGCCGACTGATCGCGGCGAAGCGCGGATTGGTCTCGAGCCGGTCGATCGAAAGCCGCACCGGCGACAGCGGCCGGAACGCCTGTTCGGCGTCGGCGAGCACGACCTCGACGAGGCGCTTCACCAGGTTGGTCTCGATGGTGGTGTAGGGGCGCCCCTCGATGCGCAGCGACGCGGTGCCGCGGCGGCCGCCCAGCAATACGTCGATCATCGAATAGATCAGGCTCGAATCCACCGTGGCGAGACCGAAATTCTCCCACTCCTCGGCCTTGAAGACCGCGAGCACAGCCGGCAGCGGGATCGAATTCATATAGTCGCCGAACCGCACCGAGGTAATGCGGTCGAGCGAGACCTCGACGTTGTCGGAGGTGAAGTTGCGCAGCGACGTCGTCATCAGCCGGACCAGCCGGTCGAAGACGATTTCGAGCATCGGCAGACGCTCGTAGGACACCATCGCCGAATCGATGATGGAGCGGATGCCGGAATTGTCGTCGAGCGTCACCTCGCCGACGCTGAACCCTAGCAGGTTGTCGATTTCCTCCTGCGACAGCACCCGCTCGCCGGAGGTGGCGGAGCTGAGGCCGCGGCTGCTCTCCTCGACCATGGCGGCCCATTGTTCCGCCATCGCCTCGGTCAGCTCGTTGGCCGCAGCCTCGGCGGCCGCAGCCTCGGGATCCTGCGAATCGAGCGCCGCGCCCCATTGTTCGGCAAGTGCATCCTGGTCGACGTCGTTGGCGTTCGCCATGGTTCAGACCCTGCCCGCTACTGGACCACGATTTCCTTGAACAGCACGGCCGTCACCTGGTTGGGCTGGATCGTGGCGTTGACCCGCCGCGTCAGCTCCTCCTTGAGGCGAAACAGTCCGACCGAACCGTTCAGATCGCTGGCGCGCAGCTCGCGCATGTAGCTCTGGAAGATGTCGACCACCCGCGGCATCGCCGGCTTGATCGCCTCGACCTGCTTCTCTTCCTTGACCTCGAGCACGATCTTGACCTTGAGATACTGCACCCGTTCGCCGGGAAGCCCCGACAGGTTGACCATCACGTCCGGCACATCGACATACACCGGCGGCTTCGCCGGCGGCGCTTCGGCGTGCTGCTTGTCCTCGGACTTCGCCCGCATGAACAGGAAGTAGTAGGTGACGCCCCCGGTCAGGATCGCGAACACGCCGACCGCGGCCACGATCAGCTTGAACTTGCTCTTTGGCGCGCCTGTGCCCTCTTCCGCGCCGTCTGCTTCGTCCGCCATGAGATCCCGCCCGCCCGATTAACGATCGCCCGATGCCGCCGAACCGGCTGAACACGCGATACAAAAAGCCGCGGGGGGCCAGGCATCCCCTGGTTCGAAGACTAGGTTTGCAATGGTTAACGGAACCTTTCCCGACCGCGCCGGGTGGGAAAAAATTGCCGGGACAACATGGTCAATAAGTCCTTATTGCCGCCCTCTGCGGCGTGATCAAAAAGCTCAAGACTCTGAAATAACAGACGTTTTAGCGTTGGCACGAGTCTCGCTTTGAACAGGACGAACCGCGGCTTGGGAGAGCCGTGGAGTTCGCAGGATCCGCCACCGGCCTTGGGAGGGCTTGGCGGCGGTCCATCAAGGGGAGAACACCGATGGAGAATACGCTCCTCATCGGACTGTCGCGTCTGACGACGCTCGAACGTCAGATCGATGTGATTTCGAACAACGTAGCCAACGTGAACACCAATGGGTTCAAGGCGGACAAATCGCTGTTCCAGGAATACCTGATGCCGGGCGCGCGCGCCGACAACTTCGTCGGCAAGGATCGCCAGTTCAGCTTCGTGCTGGACCGCGCGACATGGCGCGACAGCGGCCAGGGCTCGATCGAGCAGACCGGCAACCCCCTCGACGTCGCCCTCGACGGCAGCGGCTTTCTCGCGGTGCAGACCTCCAGTGGCGAGCGCTACACCCGCAACGGCGCGATGCAGATCAATTCCCAGGGCCAGCTCGTGACGACCGACGGCAGTCTGGTGCTCGGCACCGCGGGGCCGATCACTTTCCAGCCGAACGATCACGACATCATCATTTCCGGCACCGGCACCATCAGCGTGCGCCAGGGCAACTCGCTGGTCGATTCTCAGCGCGGCCAGCTGCGGATCGTCAATTTCGCCCAGCCGCAGCAGTTGCAGAAGGAAGGGGCCAACCTGCTGTCCGCCCCCGACGGCGTCACCGCCCAGGCCGACCCCAAGACGTTCCTGCGCCAGGGCTCGCTCGAGCGTTCCAATGTCAGCGCGGTGACGGAGATGAGCCACCTCATCGAAGTGACGCGCACCTACACCGAAATCGCATCGATCCTGAAACAGCAGGGCGACCTGCGCAAATCGGCGCTCAACCAACTTGCCGACGTCACGAGCTGAGGAAACTGACCCATGCGCGCACTTTTCACCGCAGCGACGGGAATGGCGGCTCAGGAACTGAGCGTGCAGGTCATTTCCAACAACATCGCCAACATGCAAACCACGGGCTTCAAGAAGCAGCGCGCGGCGTTCCAGGACCTGATCTACGAACACGTGCAGCGCGTCGGCGCCCAGGCCTCCACGCAGGGCACCATCCTGCCGGTCGGCATCGACATCGGCGGCGGCGTGCAGACGGTGGGAACGCCGCGCTCGATGAGCCAGGGCACGCTGCTGCAGACCGGCAACACCCTCGATCTCGCGATCAACGGCGACGGCTTCTTCAAGATCCTGATGCCGGACGGCACCTTTCAGTATACCCGCGACGGCACCTTCCAGATGGACGCCACCGGCCGCATCGTCAACGCCCAGGGCAATCCGGTGCAGCCGACCATCACCATTCCCAACAACTCGTCGCAGATCACCATCAACTCGCAGGGACAGGTTTCGGTGGTGGCGCCCGGCACCACGACGTCCAGCATCATCGGGCAGATCGGGCTGACCCGCTTCATCAACCAGGGCGGCCTGCAGCCGGTCGGCAACAACGACTTCGTAGACACGCCCGCGTCGGGCGCGCCGCAGGACGGGCTGGCGACCGTCGACGGCTACGGCACGCTGACCCAGGGCAGCCTGGAACAGGCCAATGTCGACGTGGTGACGGAGATCTCGAACCTGATCGGAGCGCAGCGCGCCTACGAGATGAACGCCAAGGTAATCACCGCGGCCGACCAGATGATGCAGTCGACAACCCAGATGTATTCCTGACGTCGAGGGGATTGAGCAATCATGATGTTTCGCCTGATTGTCGTCGCCGCCGCGCTGGCCGCAAGCTGCGCCGCCGCGTCTGCCGCGGATCCGGACGTCGAAGCGATCATCGCGCAGGTCGGCGGCGAAGCGGTTGCCGCATCGCCGCGCAGCGACACCGTTGCCGTCCCGACGCTGCGCGAGGCCGTCAAGGTGACCAGCGACGTGGTCCGGATCGGCGACATCATCGACAATGCCGGCAGCTTCGCGCAGATCGCGATCTACCGCGCGCCGGATCTCGGCACCACCGGGCTGCTGCCGACTACCGACGTGGTGGCGACGCTGCGCAACTATCAGGTGATCGGCGTCGATACCCGCGGCATCGGCGAGGTTACCGTGACCCGGCTGGCGCGCACGCTGGAACCCAAGGACATCGAGAAGAGGATCGCCCGGGTGCTGGAGCGCCACTATGGGCTCGGCGCCGCCGCCAACCTCGCGATCACTTTCGATCGCGAACTCGGCGTGCTTCAGCTCGACGCCACCAACACCGGCGAACTGCGCGCGACCTCGACCCGCTACGATGCGCGCAACAGCCGCTTCGACGTGATGTTCGAAATCGTCAACACCGAGAGCGCGACACCGACGCGCCTGCGCTTCACCGGAACGGCGGTGGAGACGGTCGAGGCGGCGGTCCTGACCCGCGCCATCGAAGCCAACGAGGTGCTGAGATCCTCCGATGTCGTCACCGAACGCCGGCCCAAGGCCGAAGTCGGCAATGATCCGGCCGCCCGCGATCACGCCGTGGGCATGCAGGCCCGCAGGGCGCTACGCGCCGGCATGGCGCTGCGCTCGGCCGATCTCGGCAATCCCGATCTGGTCCAGCGCGATCAGGCGGTGACGCTGATCTACGACTATGACGGCATCTACCTGACCGTCCGCGCCAAGGCGCTGGAGACCGGAACCGCGGGCGATCAGGTCTCGGTTCTCAATCCGCAATCCAAGCGCACCGTGCAGGGTGTCGTCACCGGACCCGGTCAGGTCTCGGTTCTGAACCCCTCGCCGCGCCCCGTCACCACCGCCGCCGCCACCCCCGACACCACAAGCCGACCGCAACCGTGAGAGTCCGAGTCATGTCCAAGTACACGTTCAGGAAGTTCAGCCGGCTGGCGACGACCGGGAGCCTGCTCGCGCTCAGCGGTCTTGCCGGCGGATGCTCGGCGATCGACCGGCTCGCCTCGATCGGCGAACAGCCGAAGCTGGCGTCGATCGACAACCCCACCACCAAGCCGGGCTACAAGCCGGTGCAGATGCCGATGCCGACGCCACAGCCGGCCTCCTACAATCCCAATTCGCTGTGGCGGACGGGATCGCGCGCCTTCTTCAAGGATCAGCGCGCGGCGCAGATCGGCGATCTCCTGACCGTTACGGTCAACATCAACGACACCGCCAACTGGGCCAACGAAACCCAGCGCAGCCGCAACGACAGCGTCGACTCCAACATCGTCTCGTTCCTCGGCTCGGCTCTGCTTGGCGGCGCTGCCGCCGCAGTGCTGCCCGGTCCGCTGCTCAACGCGAACGGGACGTTGGCGACCGACGGCAAGGGGACGATCCAGCGCCAGGAGGCGTTGCAGACCAACATTGCCGCCATCGTCACGCAGATCCTGCCGAACGGCAACCTGGTGGTGGAGGGCAAGCAGGACATCCGGGTCAACTTCGAAATGCGCGAACTGATCGTCGCGGGCATCGTGCGGCCCGAGGACATTCAGAGCGACAACACCATCGACTCCTCCAAGATCGCCGAGGCGCGCATCTCCATGGCCGGCCGCGGCCAGATCATGGATATCCAGCAGCCACGCTACGGCACGCAGGTCTCCGACATCCTGCTGCCCTTCTAACCTGACGCGGCGCGACGCATCCTCCCGGCGTCGCGGCGCAAGAGCTCCCACGCTTTGCCGTGAACCTAGGCGCGGCAAAGTGAACGACACGACCTCCGGTAGCTCCCCTGCCGGAGGTCGTGGTCGTTTTGTCGGAGTCTATGATCTTTCGGGAGCCGGGCTCGAGCGCCCGATCGCGCCGCGGATCAGGCCCGAAACGCGAGGCGGACCGCGCCCCAGTGCCTGCCGCGGATCTGGACCGGACAATCGGCTTCCTTCAAGGTGACCGTGACGTCGCCCATTTGCCGGTCGTAGGTCTGCAGCAGATATTCCCGCGAATTGCGGGCCGCGGCGAGACCCGCCCGATCGTTGAAAATGCGCCGGTTGCGGCAGTTCCCGGTATTCCAGACCACGTCGCCGGGCCGCTGCTGCTGAGAGAACTTGCGGTTATGGGTCGGAAGAAATCCGTTGCGATCGACGGTTGCGCAGAACACCACGCGCGGGTCGAGATCGAGAACCGGTTCCTGAATCGCCGGCAGCATGCGGTCGCACAGTTCGACGAAGCGGGTCATGTGCTGCACCGGATCGGTGCCCGGCACGATTTGATAGTCCGAATCGAACAAAGCGTCGGTCGTGATCTCGCTCCTGGCGAGTGCGGACTCGAACGCCTGGGTGACCTGCGCCGACGCGGCCTTCGCCGCCGCGATGAACCTCTGGTCCACTTCTTCGACCGACCGAATGAAGGCCACCAGCCGCTGCTTGCGCTCCTCCTGGGCCTCGTCGAACTTGAGATGAAGCTGCATTCCGGCGGCGCTCTTGGCGATCACGCTGGCCGCGATCGTCCCCAGCTTCTCGACCTCGAGAGTGACGGCCTGACCTTCGGCGACCGCGCCGTCGGATTGTTCCGCCCGAAACAGCATCCCGCCCGATGAAACGTCGAGCACAACGCCCTGCACGACGGAACTGCCGGCGCGCATCGATGCCGACAGTTTGACCGGGGTCCGCAGTTCGGCGCTGCGACGGTCGCCGGCAGCGGACAATCTCAGCGAGACAATCAGGTTGGCGCGCAGGTCGCTGACCCGCTTGTCGGTTTGCGCCACCACCGCTGCGACCGCGCGGCTTTGCGCCTCGACGCGGCCGGCGCGGGTGGATATTCCGGCGACGCTCGAGGCCACCGAACTCACCCCCGACGAGGCCTCCGCAAGGCTGCGCGCGACTTCCTGCAGCGTCGCTTCCTGCTCCTCGGCGGCGGCGGACATCCCCGCGCTGACCTCGTTGATCTCGCGGACCGCGGCACCGATCTTGTTGAGCGCGTCCACGCTCTGCCCGGTGGCGCTGCAGATCTGCTTGACGCGCTGGCTGATATCCTCCGCGGCGTCATTGCTCTTGCGCGCCAGCGCCTTCACCTCGGTTGCGACAACGGCAAAGCCTCTTCCTGCTTCGCCGGCGCGCGCGGCTTCAATGGTCGCATTGAGCGCGAGAAGATTGGTTTGCGCCGCCACCTCCGAGATCAGGCTGACGACCACGCCGATCTGCTCCGCCGAGGCGCTCAGCGCGGCGATCGTCGCCCCCGCCTGGTCGACCTCGCCAACCGCCTTGCGGGAGGTATCGGCCGACTGGACGGCACGCCGCGCGATCTCCCGACCGGTTGCAGACAGTTCCTCCGTCGCCGCCGAGATGCTGGTCACATTCCTGCTCGCCTGCTCGGCGGCCGCCGCCACCGTCAGCGCTTCCGAGGCGATGGCGCGGCCATCGGCGACCGCGCGCTCGCCGCTCTTGACGGCTTCCTGGCTGTGCTGAAGC
>JBKQQE010000222.1:0-13815 GCA_052326245.1 Xanthobacteraceae bacterium
GGCCGTTGCCCGCGCCGGCATGGAGATGTCGGTCCGATTCAGCATCAGGCGCGACGGCGAGCTGGTCGCGCCGCCGCGGCTGACCTACGCGACAGCGGCGGCTTCAACCCAGACCCGCGACATCTACCGTCACGCCATCGACGAAGCGCTCGCGCGCTGCGTTCCGTTGCCGCTCAGCAAGGGGCTCGGCAGCGCGATCGCGGGGCGGCCGCTGATG
The DNA here is from genome assembly GCA_052326245.1 of Xanthobacteraceae bacterium. Lineage (GTDB taxonomy): Bacteria > Pseudomonadota > Alphaproteobacteria > Rhizobiales > Xanthobacteraceae > Bradyrhizobium_A. Next base: position 218 of record JBKQQE010000222.1, read on the forward strand.
GTCCGCTTCCTCGACAACCGGACGCTCGATCCGGTTGCGGCGCCGCCGGACCAGCCCTAACCAGCTTCGAGGTTACTGCGGTTGGGCCGCGTACGGTTCGAGGCCGCTTTTCCTCAGAACGGGGGCCGCGGCGGGCGACGCCAGGAATTCGATCAACGCCTTGCCGGCGTCGGGTTGCTTCGATCCGGTGGCAATGCCCGCGGAAAACACCGTGATCTTCTGCACCTCGCGCGGCAACTGGCCGACCAGGTCGACGCCGGGGACGGGGAGCAGCTCGCTGACCTGCTGGAAGCCCAGTTCGCTCTCGCCGCGGGCGACGCCGGCCGCGACCGGCTCCGCCGGGATCATCTTCGCCTTGTCCTTCATCGCGTCAGTGATGCCGAGCCTGGCGAACAGTTCGGTGCCGACATAGACGCCGCTGGCGCTGTCGGAATAGGCCACCGACCTGGCGTTGAGCAGCGTCTGCTTCAGCGCCTCGGGCGTGCTGATGTCGGGCTTCGGGGCGCCGGCGCGCACCACCATCCCGATCGGCGAGCGCACCAGGTCGACGCGGGTTCCTTCCACGGCCTTGCCTTGCGCGATCATCTTGCCCAGCGCGTCGCCGACCATGATCAGCACGTCGGCGCTTTCCCCGCGCGCAAGCCGTACCGGAATGGCATTCTCGGTGGTGCCCATCGACGGTCCGTAGGCGGTGACGACGGTGTTGCCGGTGGCGCGTTCGAACTGCGGCACCAGCTCCTTGTAGGCCGCCGAAAGCCCGCCGGAGATCATGACCTTGATCTCGGCGGCATCGGCCACGCCTTGGGCCAATACCTGGCACAGCAGAACCGTGAACGCGGCGCGGGCGATGCTGGATACCAACGTTGCGACCTTCATGGGATGCCCTTCTGCGCGGCCAGCGGCGCCGACGCCAATATGGCGATGGCAAGCGCTGCCGCGATGGATTTGAGCATGACGGGTGTCTTTTCAAAGTGGCCGGCCGACCGGCCGTCGGAATCTGATGGCAGCGCTGCGGGGCGTCAGCTTGTCAGGCTGGTATAGCGGCATTGCGCCCGGGTCGCCAAAAATGTTACCGGAGGCAAGCCCGCCGACACGCTATCGAGGACCGCACGGGGCAAAAAAGCATCTCTGCTTTGCGGCCGCGCGCCGGTGCACGGTGTAAGGTGCGCGACGGCGGGACGAGTGATGTTAGTGATGTAGATGAGTTGAGCCAGGCACCGGAGCGCTGACTCCGGTGCCGTCGGAAATGCGAACGTCGAAGGTCGATTGATCATGGGGCTGCTGCTGCTGATCGTGGGATTGATCCTTTTCCTCGGCGCTCACACGCTGACGTCGCAACGCGACCTGCGCGCCAGTTTGATCGCCGCGACGGGCGATGGGCCCTACAAGATCCTGTACTCGCTGGTGTCGCTTGCGGGGATCGTGCTGATCGCCTGGGGCTTCAGCATGTACCGCTCGACCGGCCAGATCCCGCTCTGGTCCCCGCCGCACTTCATGAAGCATGTGACCATTGCCCTCATGCTTCCGGCGGCCATCATGGTTGTCGCCGCCTACCTTCGCGGCAAGATCTACCTGGTGCTGAAGCACCCGATGCTCGCGGGCGTGAAACTGTGGGCGTTCGCGCATCTGCTCGCCAACGGCGACCTCGGCTCGGTGATCCTGTTCGGGTCGTTCCTGGCCTGGGCGGTCTATGACCGCATCTCGCTGAAGCGCCGGGCCGATCCCGGCGCGCCGCCGATTCCCGTCGGCGGCGTCCTCAACGACGTGCTGGCCGTTGTGGTGGGCATCGTGATCTATCTGGCGCTCGGTTTTGTCTTCCATCCCGTCGTGATCGGCGTGCCTGTGTTCGGAGCCTGACGATGTCGGTCCAATCGGAGTCGAAGCGTATCACCGCGGCCGATCTTCGCGCCCGCAAGGGCGGCGATCCGATCGTCATGCTCACCTCCTATCACGCCCACACCGCGGCGCTGGCGGACCGCTATTGCGACGCGATCCTGGTGGGCGACTCGCTTGGCAACGTGATGCACGGCTTCGAGACCACCGTGCCGGTCACGCTGGAGATGATGATCCTGCAGGGCCGGGCGGTGATGCGCGGCTCGAGGCGCTCGCTGGTGGTCGTCGACATGCCGTTCGGGTCCTACGAGGCTTCGCCGGAGCAGGCCTTTCATGCCGCCGCGCGCATTCTCAAGGAAACCCATTGCGGCGCTGTGAAGCTCGAGGGCGGGGTGCGGATGGCGGAAACCATCGCCTTTCTGTCCCAGCGCGGCGTGCCGGTGATGGCCCATATCGGGTTGACGCCGCAGTCGATCAACGTGCTGGGCTCGTTTCGCGCGCAGGGCCGCGACGAGGCCGATTGGGGAAGGCTCGAGGCCGACGCCAAGGCGATCGCCGACGCCGGCGCGTTTTCCGTGGTGATCGAGGCGGTGGCGGAGCCTCTGGCGCGCCGGATCAGCGAAACCATCGCAATTCCGACCATCGGGATCGGTGCCAGCGCGGCCTGCGACGGGCAGGTGCTGGTGCTGGAGGACATGCTCGGGCTGTCCCCCAAGGTGCCGAAATTCGTGAAGCGCTACGGCAATCTGGGGCCGTCGATCGAGGCGGCCATTCAGGGCTATGCGACCGACGTGCGGGCGCGGGCGTTCCCCGGGCCCGAGCACGTCTACGGCATGAAGCCCAAAGCTTGAAGACGGGGCCCGAGCCGCCGCGCGGCGGCGGCCGCTAACGCCTTGAAGGCGTTTGCTTTGCCTTGCCTCTGCCATATCGATAGGGTATCGCCGCCGCCATGTGGGGGTGTCGCGGGCGGAGGGGATCTGCCAGCGCTGAGGGCGGGATTTATAAGTGACTGAAATATTTGATGAAGTTGACGAAGAGCTGCGTCGCGAACAGCTCCGCAAGATCTGGGATCGCTATTCGGCCTTCATCGTCGCCGGCGCGGTTTTGATCGTCGTCGCGGTGGCCGGCTGGCGTGGCTACCAATATTGGGAACACCAGCGCGCGGCAACGGCCGGATCAGCCTTCGAAGCGGCCGTCGTCCTCTCCGAGCAGAACAAGCATGCCGAGGCCGAAGCGGCCTTCGCCAAGCTCGCGGCCGACGCGCCCAGCGGCTACCGCACGCTGGCGCGCCTGCGCGCCGCCGCCGAAGCCGCGGCGGGCGATCCGCAGGCCGGTATCAAGCAGTTCGACGCCATCGGCGCCGATCCCGGCGTGGCGGAGTCGGAGCAGGACCTCGCCAAGACCCGTGCCGCCGCGCTTCTCGTCGATACCGCGCCCTATGACGAGATCCGCCAGCGCCTGGAGCCGCTGACGAGCGCCGGGCGGGTCTATCGCCACACCGCGCGCGACCTGCTGGCGTTTTCAGCCTGGCACGCCAAGGACGCCGCGGCGGCGCGGCAGTGGATCGACCTGATCATGAACGACGCGGAAACGCCCAACAGCATTCGCAGCCGCGCCGAGACGCTGCAGTCGCTGTTGCCGCCGGTTGCCAAGAGCTAGTGGAGTGGATTTGACATTCGCTACTGTTGGAATCGGACCACTAGCCGCTCTTGCGGGGACCGAGGGACCCGGTCGCAAGACGGCCCTCAGTTCCATGAGTTGAACGAAGCTGAGTGAAAACGTCATGCACTGCTCACAACGACTGCTCGCCGCAGCAATTCTGATCGCGCTCACCGGTGCCCTCGGCGGGTGCAGCAGCAGCAACAACAGCGGCGGCGGCATCAGCAGCTTCGATCCGACGGACTGGCTCGATTTCCTCGATACCAAGAAGCCGGTTCAGGGCGAACGTAAGCCGGTGTTTCCCGAGGGCGTTCCAGGCCTCGAGCAGGGCGTGCCCAAGGACCTTTACAAGGGTGCGGCGGAGGAGCGGGCCCGCGAGGAACAGGCCAGGCAGCAGCAGGCAGCGGCCCAGCAGGAGCAGGCCGCCGCCGCGCCAAAGGAGAAGCCCAAGCGCAAGCCGAAGCCGAAACCTGCTCCGGCGGACCAGGGCGCGGCCGCTCCGGAGGGGGAGACCGCCGCGCCGAAACCCGCGAAACGCGCCCAGCGACCGGCGCCGGCGCCCCAGGCTCAGCAATCGCAGCCGTCGCAGCAGGGAGCGGCCCCGCCGGCGTCTGCGGCGCAATCGGCTTTCCCGGCCCCGGTGCCGAGCGGCACCTTCTCCCACTGAGGACCTGACCCGTCGCGCCGCGCCGTCCCGCGTGAGCGTGCCGCACGTGCCCGCCGAGCCCGGGCCGGACCAGGCTTGTGGTTGACTTGTCGGGCGTTACGGGCGAACGGATCGGACATGTCATTCAGCATCGCCATCATCGGTCGGCCGAACGTCGGTAAATCGACCCTGTTCAACCGCCTGGTGGGACAGAAAATCGCGCTCGTCGACGATGCCCCCGGCGTGACCCGCGATCGCCGCGAGGGCGCCGGACGGCTGGGCGACCTCGAATTCACCATCATCGATACCGCCGGCCTTGACGAGGGGCCGCGCGGCTCGCTGACCGCGCGCATGCGCGAGCAGACCGATACGGCGATCGCCGCCGCCGACGCGCTGTTGTTCATGATCGACGCCCGCGCCGGGTTGACTCCTGCCGATCGCGGCTTTGCCGACCTCGCCCGGCGTGCCGGCAAGCCGGTCGTGCTGCTCGCCAACAAGAGCGAAGGCAAGCACGGCGAAATCGGGGCGATGGAGTCCTACGCGCTCGGATTGGGCGACCCGGTACAGATCTCGGCGGAGCACGGCGAGGGGTTGAGCGAGCTCTACGACGCGTTGCGCGCGTTGATGCCAGAGCCGGAAGCCGAGCTGGAGGAAGGCGACGACGGCGGCGACGCGGCCGACGCCTGGATCGGGCGCCCCATCCGGGTCGCGATCGTCGGCCGTCCCAATGCCGGCAAATCCACCCTCATCAACCGGCTGCTCGGCGAAGAGCGGCTCCTGACCAGCGAGGAGGCCGGCACCACCCGCGATTCCATCGCGGTCGATCTCGACTGGAAAGGCTGCGCCTTCCGTCTGTTCGACACCGCCGGCATGCGACGCCGCGCGCGCATCGAGGAGAAACTCGAGAAGCTCTCCGTCGCCGACACGCTGCGCGCCATTCGTTTCGCCGAAGTCGTGGTCTTGATGACGGACGCGCGCCAGCGCTTCGAGGAGCAGGATCTTCGCATCGCCGACCTGGTCGAACGCGAAGGGCGGGCGTTGGTGATCGCGGTCAACAAGGCGGACCTGATCGGGCGCCAGCCCAACCTGCTGTCGTCGCTGCGCCAGGATGTCGACCATCTGCTGCCGCAGATCAGGGGCGTGCCGATCGTCGTCGTGTCGGGGCTGATGGGCGAGGGCATCGACCAGCTGATGCGCGCGATCCAGGAGGCCTTTCAGGTCTGGAATCGCCGCACCCCGACCAGCGCGCTGAATCGCTGGTTCGAACAGGCGACGTCGGCCAATCCGCCTCCGGCGGTGTCCGGCCGTCGGCTGCGGCTGAACTACATGACGCAGACCAAGGCACGGCCTCCGAGCTTCGTGGTGTTTTGCTCGCGCGCCGACGCGGTGCCGGAATCCTATTTGCGCTACCTGACCAACGGCCTGCGCACCGCCTTCGAATTGCCCGGCACGCCGATCCGGATCATGCTGCGCGAAAAGGCCAATCCGTTCGCGCACAAGGCAAAGCGCAAGTCGTGAGCGTCGCGCCCGACGCGCCCGCATCTGCCGCAACGCCGGCGGCGCGGCGGCCGGCGGCGTTCATCTTTATCTTCATCACGATCCTGCTCGACATGCTGGCGCTCGGCCTGGTGATGCCGGTATTGCCACGGCTGGTGCAAAGCTTCGTGGCGAACGACACCGCGGTCGCGGCGCGGGTTTTCGGGCTGTTCGGCACCGCATGGGCGGCCATGCAGTTCGTGGCGTCTCCGGTGCTGGGGGCGCTTTCGGATCGCTTTGGCCGTCGTCCCGTGGTGCTGCTGTCCAACTTCGGGCTTGCGCTCGACTACGTGCTGATGGCGTTGGCGCCGTCGCTGAGCTGGCTGTTCGTGGGACGCCTGATCTCGGGAGTGACCGCCGCGAGCATCGCGACGTCGTTCGCCTACATCACCGACATTACCGAGCCGGAGCAGCGTCCCGCGATGTTCGGCCGGGTTGGCGCTGCGTTCGGGGGCGGCTTCGTGCTCGGGCCGGCGCTGGGCGGATTGCTTGGCGGCATGGATCCGCGACTGCCGTTCTGGGTTGCCGCGGGATTGAGCTTCGCCAACACGCTCTATGGGCTTTTCATTCTGCCCGAGTCGCTGCCCAGGGCGATGCGGTCGCCGTTTCGGTGGCGGCGCGCCAATCCGGTCGGCGCGCTCTACCTGCTCGCATCCGACCTGCGACTGGCGTGGTTGGCGGCCGTGCATTTCCTGGCGCAGACGGCGCATGTGGTGCTGCCGAGCATGTTCGTGCTCTACGCCTCCTATCGCTACGGATGAACCGAACGGACCGTCGGCCTGACGCTGGCGATGGTGGGCGTGTGCGCGATCGTGGTTCAGAGCAGCGTGGTCGGCCCGGTGGTGAAGCGGTTTGGCGAGCGCGCCGCGATGACGCTGGGGCTGGGATCGGGCGCGGTCGGCTTCGCGGTGTTCGCGCTGGCGCCGAGCGGTCCGCTGTGCTGGGTGGGAATTCCGATAATGGCGCTGTGGGGCATCGCAAATCCGGCCCTGCAGGGGCTGATGACGCAGCGCGTTCCGCCCGATCAGCAGGGCCGGCTGCAGGGTGCCGCCAACAGCGTGCAGAGCATCGCGCAGCTGCTGGGGCCGTTTCCGTTCACGCTGACATTTGCCTACTTCATCGGGCCGCATGCTTCGATGCTGGTTCCGGGCGCGCCGTTCTTTCTCGCCGCGGCATTGCTCGCGTTCGCGATGCTGATCGCGATGCGCGCGACCAGGCGGATCTGAGTCGCAGCCGGACTAGGTGACGTCAGGAAGCGGCAGGGGCGCGGAAGCTCATCAGGGTGCGGGACGGGTAATCGAACAACCGGTCCGTCTGCGTCCAGGCCGGCAGGCACATCGGCACGATGAATTCTGCGGCCTGTTCCGGCGTGTCAAGCGTCATGGGGTCTTCGCCGGGCATCACGCCGGCACGCATCCGGGTCCGGATCGGGCCGGGATTGAACAGGTTGACGCGGATCGTCGTGGACGCGGTTTCGTGAGCCCAGACCCGGGCCAGCGTTTCCACCGCCGCCTTCGACGCCGCGTAGGGACCGAGATAGGCGGTCGCCTTGTTCGCCGCTCCCGAGGTGATGAACACGGCACGCCCGGCGTCGGAACGCTGCAGCAGCGGCTCCATGCATCGCACCAGCTGGAAATTCGCCGTGACGTTGACGGCGATCACGTTGTTCCAGGCCTTGAGGTCGATATGACCGAGCGGCGATGACGGCCCGGCGACGCCCGCATTGCCGACCAGGACGTCCAACCTGCCGTGGCGCTCGTGCAGCGCCGCACCGAGCCGCGCCAGCCCATCGGAATCGGTGACGTCGAGCGGCACCAGCGTCGCGCTGCCGCCGGCCGCGCGGATCTCGTCGTCGAGTTCTTCCAGCCCTCCGACGGTGCGGGCCACCGCAACGATATGGGCGCCGGCGTCCGCGAGCGCGAGCGCGGTGGCGCGGCCGATGCCGCGGGAGGCGCCGGTCACCAGGGCAATGCGGTCTTGCAGCGGCTTGGTCATGATGGGGCCGACTTATGGTACGATGCGGGGTGAAAATCAAATGTTTGTCGCATGCGAAAGGACTGCGGAATGACGACCTTCGTCGCCATGCTGCGCGGGGTTAACGTGGGGGGAAATTCCCTCAAGATGGAATGGCTGCGACAGGCTTGCGAGTCGATCGGGCTGCGCGAGGTCCGGACCTACCTGCAGAGCGGCAATATCGTGTTCGCGTCTCGGCTGGGCGAGGCCAGGCTCGCACAGGCGATCAAGTCGACGGTCGACGCCCAGACCCGCCTGCCGGTCACCGTCGTCGTGCGCAGCGCGCAGCAATTCGCGCGCGTGGTCGCCGACAATCCGTTCGCGCGCCGCAAGGACGTCGATCCGGCCAAGCTGCACGTGACCTTCCTGAGCGACCACCCCGACCGGCCCGCGCGCGCCAGGCTCGATACGCTCGCCGCCGGTCGCGACGAATATGCGTTGAGCGGCCGCGAGGTCTACTTGTCCTGTCCGATCAACTACGGCGAGACCAGGCTCTCGAACGCCGCGCTCGAGAAGGCGCTCGCGGTGGCGGCGACGACCCGCAACTGGAACACGGTGACGGCGTTGCTCGAATTGGCGTCGCAGTAGCGCCGCGCGCCGCTGCCGATCGGCCTCAGCTCGCCTCGGCCAGCAGCGACAATTGCCGCGGTACGTGCTCGGTCTGGTTCTGGTCGGTGAGCGGCGTCGGGTAGTCGCCGGTGAAATAGTGGTCGGTGAATTTGGGATGCGCCGGATCGCGGCCGGGCTCGCCCATGGCCCGGTACAGGCCGTCGACCGAGAGGAAGGCCAGCGTGTCGGCACCGATCAGCTCGCGCATTTCATCCAGGCTGTGGGTCGCCGCCAGCAGGTTGGCGCGGTCCGGCATGTCGATGCCGTAGTAGTCGGGGTGGGTGATCGGCGGCGAGGCGATCCGGAAATGAACTTCCCGCGCGCCGGCGTCGCGCATCATCTTCACGATCTTCTTGGACGTGGTACCGCGCACCAGCGAGTCGTCGATCAGGATGATGCGTTTGCCCTCGACCGCCGTGCGGTTGGCGGAGTGCTTCATCCGGACCCCGAGTTCGCGGATGCTCTGGGTCGGCTGAATGAAGGTGCGACCGACATAGTGATTGCGAATGATGCCGAGTTCGAAGGGCAGGCCGGAATGCTGGCTGTAGCCGATCGCCGCCGGCACGCCCGAATCCGGCACCGGTACCACGACGTCGCAATCGACGTGGCTCTCGCGGGCGAGTTCGGCGCCGATCGCCTTGCGGACGTCGTAGACCGAACGGCCGCTGACGATCGAATCCGGGCGCGAGAAATAGATGTATTCGAAGATGCAGGGGCGCGGCGCCTTCGGCGGAAACGGCTTGTGGCTCTGGGTCCCGCTCTCGTCGAACACGATGACCTCGCCGTTCTCGACGTCGCGGATGTACTTGGCGCCGATGATGTCGAGCGCGCAGGTTTCCGACGCCAGGATCGGGCAGCCGTCGAGTTCGCCGAGCACCAGCGGCCTGATGCCGAGCGGGTCGCGGGCGCCGACCAGCTTCTTGTTGGTGAGCGCCACCAGCGAATAGGCCCCCTCGATCGTGCGCAACGCTTCGACGAAACGATCGATGAAATGATTGCGCTGCGATTGCGCCACCAGGTGCAGGATCACCTCGGTATCGGTGGTGGACTGCATCATCGCTCCGGCGCGCACCAGCTCGCGGCGCAAGGTCAGGCCGTTGGTGAGGTTGCCGTTGTGTCCGACCGCAAAGCCGCCGGCGTTCAGTTCGGCGAACAGCGGCTGCACGTTGCGCAGGATGGTCTCGCCGGTGGTCGAATAGCGCACGTGGCCGACGGCCGAGCTGCCAGGCAGGCGGTCGATAACCTCCCTCCGGGAGAACGTGTCGCCGACCAGGCCCAGCCTGCGCTCGGAGTGAAAACGGGCGCCGTCGAACGACACGATGCCGGCGGCTTCCTGGCCACGGTGCTGGAGGGCGTGGAGGCCGAGCGCGGTAATGGCGGCTGCGTCGGGGTGACCGAAGATGCCGAACACCCCGCATTCCTCGCGCAGCGTATCGCCGTCGCGGTCCTCGTCGATCATGTCGCTGTCGAAGGAAGCTGCCGGATCAGAGTGCGCCCTGTTATGGCCGCCAGCATAGGAGCTGCTGGGAGGGTCCTGCATCTGGTCCATCACGCCTCTCTCTCAGCCTTAGCGGCCGCCAGCCTTGCCGTCGATCAACTGCTTTAGCCCCTCGCGGGACGATTTCGTGTAGCCGCTGTCCGCCGCACCGGGGGCTCGCGGCTCGGGAACGGTATCGGCCTGCTCATCGTCCGTTTTCGGCTTCTTGAACTTCTTCAAAATGGTGTTTTCGGGGTCATCCGGCAAGAGCGACTTCAGCCAATCTCCCGTGCCCTGTAGCACCACCCGGGACTTTGCGGAACTGACCCAGTCCGGCTGCTGCTTCTCGGGAACCAGCCAGATGAAGAATTGAAAGGCGACGACAATGATCAGAAGCCCGCGCGCCAGTCCGAACAGGAAGCCGAGGGTGCGATCCAGCGCGCCGATCCGCGAGTCGAGGACCATATCGGAGATCCGCACCGTGATGATGGACACCACGATCAGCGTGCCGATGAAAACACCGGCAATCACCGCGACCGTCGCCACGGTGTCGTTGTTGAAATAGGTCTTGGCCGTCGGCAGCAGCTTGGCAAAGGCGTAGAGCGTGGTGACGGCCGCGGCACCCCAGGCGGCGATCGACAGGATTTCCCGCATGAACCCGCGAATCATCGCCAGCAGGCCCGACAGCAACATCACGGCGAGCACTATGATATCGAGAAGCGTGATGGGCATCGGTTGATCGGGTCCGCGTTTTGCGTTCGGTTACTGACGTGGCGGCCATGCGTCGGCCGAGGCGAATCGGTTCCCTTCGATTGCCACAGCAAACGGCCATATGGCGCGAGTCGCAAGGGCCGGGAACCGCCCAGGACCGGCGCTCAGATCGGCCAAGACGCCTGAGCATTGGCGCGACCGATGGTGCGGCCGCGCCAGTGGTATAGCGGCGGCCTGCGCTACCGTCATCCGCAGTCTAGCTCTCGGAACGGCGGAATTTGCCAGGTGTGGCATTTTTTCCTGCCGCGGCCCGGCCCGTGCCGCGCGCCGCGATGTCTGCGACCAGGCTGGTCAGGGAATTGACGGGAGTGAGGATCATTCCGGCCTCGTTGGCAGGCTCGCCGCGCCCCGTATCCGGCACCACGGCGCGGGAAAAACCCAATTTGGCGGCTTCCTTCAGGCGCGCGGACGTCTGGGCCACCGGGCGTACCGCGCCCGAGAGCGAGATTTCTCCGAAGTGAACGGCGTCGGTCGGCAGCGGAGCATTGGCCAGCGAGGAAACCAGCGCGGCGGCGGCGGCCAGATCGGCCGCGGGCTCCTGGATGCGCAGGCCGCCGGCCACGTTCAGGTAGACGTCGTGGCCGCCGAGCTTGACGCCGCAATGGGCCTCGAGCACCGCGAGCACCATCGACAGGCGGCTTTGGTCCCAGCCGACCACGGCGCGGCGTGGCGTGCCCAGCGACGTCGGCGCCACCAGGGCTTGCAATTCGACCAGAACCGGCCGGGTGCCCTCGATGCCGGCGAACACGGCGGTCCCCGGACTGCCAAGATCCCGCTCCGACAGAAACAGTTCCGACGGGTTGGACACTTCGCGCAGGCCGAGACCGGTCATCTCGAACACCCCGATCTCGTCGGTGGGCCCGAACCGGTTCTTCACCGCCCGCAGGATCCGAAACTGCTGCGACCCTTCGCCCTCGAACGACAGCACGGCGTCGACCATGTGTTCGACCACGCGCGGGCCCGCGATCTGACCGTCCTTGGTGACGTGGCCAACCAGGATCAGCGCGGCGCCGGATTTCTTGGCGAATCGAATGAGCGCCTGCGCGGAGGCGCGCACCTGGGTCACCGTGCCCGGCGCGGACTCGACCGTGTCGGTCCACATCGTCTGGATCGAATCGATCACCACCAGGCGCGGTGTCGGGCCTTCCGAAAGCGTCGCCACGATGTCTTCGACCGAGGTTTCGGCGGCGAGCTGGACCGGCGCGTCGGCGAGACCGAGGCGCGCGGCGCGCAGCCGAACCTGTGCCACCGCCTCTTCGCCGGAAATGTAGACCGAGCGATGCCCGGCGCGCGCCATCAGGCTGCTGGTCTGGGTCAGCAGCGTCGATTTGCCGATGCCGGGATCGCCGCCGACCAGCAGCACCGAGCCGCGGACGAAGCCGCCGCCGGTCACGCGATCGAGTTCACCCAGCCCGGAGGGCAGGCGCGGCGCGTCGTGGCTCTCGCCGGTGAGCGTTTCGAGGGCGAAAGTACGGCCCTTGCGGCGCGGCCGGATGCTCGCGGGCATCGTGGTGGCGCCGGTGGTGTCTTCCTCGGCCAGCGTGTTCCATTCGCCGCAGGACTCGCACTTGCCCTGCCAGCGGTTATACGCCGCGCCGCAATTCTGGCAGACGAAGGAAAGCGTATTTCGGGCCATGGAAGCGGATCAGCCTCACGTCACGTTGCGTCGAGCGGGTTGCATAGCATGGAAAGGCCGCAGACCATCGTCAATCCATCCATCGGCCTGGCAAACGCCGTTGGGTTCATGCGGTGGACCGCACGCCGTGTGGTCAATACATCAGCCGCTAGTGCACTGAACCAATCATAGGATTCACATTTCGGCTGGGCCGTGCGAATCTGTCTGCATGGCTCAGGTATCTGTGATTGTTTCGTCCGATGACCGCGCGCGCTTGGCGGCGATCATCGACGATCGAAGTCGGCCGCTGAAGCACATTCAACGAGCCCGAATTGTACTCTACAGCGCCGACGGCCTGCCGGTGCTCGAAGTCGCCCGTCTGGCTGACGTCAGCCGACCGGCGGTCTGGCGTTGGCAGCGCCACTACGCCGAGGGTGGTGTCGATCGGCTGTTGCGCGAGGGCAGCCGCAAGCCCGGCAAGGCGCCGATCCCCCTCTCGACCGTAGCCCAGGTCGTGGCGCTCACTTGTTGTGAACCGCCCGGCGAGGTCACGCACTGGACCGGCCGCGCCATGGCCAAGGCTTCGGGCCTGTCCCTGACCACCATCCAGCGCATCTGGAAGGCCCACAAGCTCGCGCCCCATCGTCTACGCTCCTTCAAGCGCTCCAACGACCCCGCCTTCGCCGAAAAGGTCGAAGACATCGTCGGCCTCTACATGCACCCGCCAGCCCACGCGGTGGTGCTGTCCATCGACGAAAAGTCCCAGATCCAGGCTCTGGACCGCACCCAGCCCGGCTTGCCGCTCAAGCCCGGCAAGGCCGGGACAATGACCCACGACTACAAGCGCCACGGGACCACCACCCTGTTCGCCGCCTTCAACATCCTCGACGGCGTCGTGCTCGGCCGCTGCATGCAAAAGCACACCCATCAGGAGTTCATCCGCTTCCTGAACGCCATCGAGCGCGAGGTTCCAGCCGGCAAAATCATCCACGCCATCCTCGACAACTACGCCACCCACAAGCACCCGAAGGTCCGCGCCTGGCTCGAACGCCATCCGCGATGGGTGTTCCACTTCACCCCAACCTCCGGCTCCTGGCTCAACGCCGTCGAGAACTTCTTCTCCGTTCTCACCAGACGCCGCATCCGGCGCGGCGTCTTCAAGTCCATCGTCGACCTCCAGGCCGCCATCAATCGTTACCTCAACGAGCACAATGACGATCCCAAGCCCTTCGTCTGGACCAAAACCGCCAAGGATATCCTCGCCAAGATCGGGCGACTGCCTGTACCATCCGTATGAGTCAGTGCACTAGAGCGACGTGTACGGGGGGTAGCGCTCGCGCCGCCGGAGCTGGCCGGGGTTGCGGAGGCGGCGCGAGCGCGGATTGTCGGATGATCGTCAGCCCGGCTCTTGAAGCGCCAACTGTCATTGCCGGTCTCGA